>NZ_JBEXLP010000112.1:0-20865 GCF_040610035.1 Streptomyces sp. NPDC004542 | reverse complement strand
CGGCCTGTTCGCCTCCGGCGCGGGCGTCGACTGGGACGGCTTCTTCACCGGCCGTGACGCCACCCGCGTCGACCTGCCCACCTACGCCTTCCAGCGCCGGCGCTACTGGGTCGACGCGCAGATCGGCGGCGGGGACGTCAGCACCGCCGGACTGAGCGCGGCCGAGCACCCGCTGCTGGGGGCCGCCCTCACGCTCGCCGATCAGGACAGTACCGTCCTGACCGGACGCCTGTCCCCGGCCACCCAGCCCTGGCTGGCGGACCACGCCATCGGTGAGGCCATCCTCTTCCCCGGTACCGGGTTCGTCGAGCTCGCCCTGCACGCCGCCGACCAGGCCGGCTGCACCCACCTCGACGAACTCACCCTCCAAGCCCCCCTCGTCCTGCCGCCCGACGGTGCCGCACAGATCCAGGTGGTGGTCGGCGGCGCCGACGAGACGGGGACCCGTACCGTCACCGTCCACTCCCGGCCCGAGGGGCAGCAGGCCGCTGACGCCTGGCTGCTGCACGCGCAGGGCGTGCTCACCTCCGCCGCGCCCACCCGGCCGGTCCCCGAGGACCTCGCGTGGCCCCCCAGCGGCGCCACCCCCCTCCCCACCGACGGCGCCTACGACACCCTGCTCCGCCAGGGCTACGCCTACGGCCCCGTCTTCCAAGGCCTCAAAGCCGCCTGGCGGCGCGGCGACGACCTCTACGCCGAAGTCGAACTCCCCGCCGACACCTGGGACGACGCCGCCCACTACGGCCTCCACCCCGCCCTCCTCGACTCGGCGCTGCATGTCGCCCTGCTCGCCGGCGGGGCGGACGACCGCAGGCTGCTGCCGTTCGCCTGGTCCGGTGTGGAACTGCACGCGACCGGTGCCTCGGCCCTGCGGGTCGTGTTGTCGACGGCGGGGGAGGACACGGTGTCCCTGGCGCTGGCCGACCCGACGGGACGTCCGGTCGCCACCGTGCGGTCGCTGCTGTCGCGGCCGGTCACGGACGAGCAGCTGAGGGGGCCGTCGGCGACCCACGACTCACTGTTCCGGCTCGGCTGGGCGCCCCTCGCGCGGCAGGCGGGCGCGGTCCGGGCGGTCGACCGGGGCCGCTGGGAGGACATCGTCCGTGTCGCGGACGACGGGACGCTGCCGGACCTGCCGGAGCTCGTGGTGCTGCGCTGCGACGAGCCGGCCGGGGCGGCGGACTTCGAGGCGGTGCGCGCCGCCACCCGGCGGGTCCTCGGGGTGCTCCAGGCGTGGACGGGCGACGAGCGGTTCACGTCCTCGTCCGCGACGCTGGCCGTCGTCACCCGCGGCGCGGTCGCGGTGGACGGGGAGGACGTCACGGATCTGGCCGGTGCCGCGGTGTGGGGTCTGACCCGGTCCGCCCAGCTCGCCCACGACAGGATCGTGCTGGTCGACCTCGACCCGGGCACGGCGCCCGAGTCGGTGCTCGCCGAGGTCGTGGCGTCGGCCGAACCCCAGGTGGCGGTGCGTGGCGGCGAGTTCAGGGCGGCGCGGCTGACTCGGGTCGTGGCCTCGGCCGGCGGGGCGGACCTCGCGACCCGCTTCGACGCCGAGGGCCCCGTGCTGGTCACCGGCGCGGGCGGCATGCTCGGCCGGCTGTTCTCCCGGCACCTGGTAACCCGGTACGGCGTCCGGGAACTGCTGCTGACCAGCAGGCGCGGCGGCGCGGCCCCCGAGCTCGCCGGACTCGCCGAGGAACTGCGCGCGCTGGGTGCCGGTGTCGAGGTGGCCGCCTGCGATGTGGCCGACCGTGCGGCCGTGGCGGCCCTGCTGGAGGGGCGCACGCTGTCCGGGGTGGTGCACCTGGCCGGTGTGCTCGACGACGCCGCCCTGGCCTCCCTGACGCCGGACCGTATGGACACCGTGCTGCGGCCGAAGGCGGAGGCGGCCCTGAACCTGCACGAGCTGACGGCCGGCATGGACCTGAAGGCGTTCGTGCTGTTCTCCTCGGCCGCGGGCACCCTCGGCAACGCCGGCCAGGGCAACTACGCGGCGGCCAACGCCCTGCTGGACGCCCTGGCCCAGCACCGCCGGGCCCGCGGCCTGGCCGGACAGTCCCTGGCCTGGGGCCTGTGGGGCAGCGACTCCGGCATGGCCGGGGAGCTCGCGGAGGCGGACCGCAGGCGCATGAGCCGCGTCGGCATCGGCGCCCTGACCGCCGGGGAGGGACTCGCCCTGTTCGACGCCGCCGCGACCCTCGACGAGGCGGCGGTGGTGCCGATGGCCCTGGACACCGGTGTCCTCGCGGGGGCGGGGGACGATCTGCCGCCGGTCTACCGTTCGCTGGTGCGCGGCCGGATCCGGCGGGCGGCGGCGGCCGGCGCGGCGGCCGCCGGGGATGTGGCGGCGGCCCTGCGGCGGCGGCTCTCCGCGCTGTCGCGGCAGGAGCGGATGGCCGTACTGCTCGACGTGGTGTGCGGGCAGGCGGCGTCCGTCCTCGGTCACGCGACCGTGGGCGAGGTGGAGCCGGAGCGGGCGTTCAAGGACCTCGGCTTCGACTCGCTGACCGCGGTGGAGTTCCGCAACCAGGTCAACGCCGCGACCGGGCTGCGCCTTCCCGCCACCCTGGTCTTCGACCACCCGAACGCGCGGGCCCTCGCCGAGCGCCTCCACGCCGAACTGGTGCCCGCGGACACCGGCGGCGACGACACCGCGGAGGCGGAGGTGCGGCGCGTCCTGCAGGCGATCCCCTTCAGCAGGCTCCGCGAGGCCGGCCTGATGGACGTCCTGCTGGAACTCGGCGGGGCGCGGGAGGACGTGCTCGGCCAGGCGGCGGAGCCGGAGGAGTCCATCGACGAGATGGACACCGAGGACCTCATCAGCCTGGCCCTCGACTCGCTCTCCGCCGACGACCACGGGTGACCCCCGGCCCACCCGTTCACCACCCGATCCCGACCACCCGGAAGTGGCAGACATGCATGTGGCACCCAGCGCCAAGGGCACCGCACCGTTCGGCGAGCACGAGACCTGGTACCGCGTCACCGGCGACCTGCGGTCGGGCCGGCCCCCCCTCGTCCTCGTGCACGGGGGGCCGGGCAGTACCCACGACTACCTGCTGAACCTCACCGCCCTCGCCGAGGACGGCTGGCCGGTCGTCCACTACGACCAGCTCGGCAACGGCGGTTCCACCCATCTGCCGGGCCACGGGGCCGAGTTCTGGACCCCCGAGGTCTTCCTCGACGAACTCGACAACCTGCTGCGGCACCTCGGCATCACCGACGACTACGTGCTGTTCGGGCAGTCGTGGGGCGGCATGCTCGCCGTCCGGCACGCCGCCCGCCGGCCCGCCGGGCTGCGTGGTCTGGTCGTGGCGAACTCCCCGGCGTCCTATCCGCTGTGGCTTCAGGAGATGGCGGTGCTGCGCGCCGCGCTGCCCAAGGGCGTCGACGACACCCTGCGCCGGCACGAGGCCGCCGGCACGACCGACAGCGAGGAGTACTTCGAGGCCATGCGCGTCTTCTACGAGCGGCACGTGTGCCGGCTCACGCCGTGGCCGCGGGACTTCATGGCCTCCTTCATGGAGGTCTACAACGACCCGACCGTCTACTACACGATGAACGGCCCCAACGAGTTCCACGTCATCGGCACCCTGCGCGACTGGTCGGTGATCGAGGACTGCCCGGACGTCGCCGTTCCCACGCTCGTCCTCACCGGCGCCCACGACGAGGCCACCCCGGCGACCGTGCGGCCTTTCGTGGATCTCATCCCCGACGTGCGCTGGGAGATCCTTCCCGAGTCCAGCCACATGCCCCACCTCGAGGAGCCCGAGCGGTTCCTGGACGTGCTGCGCGCCTACCTGTCCGGCCTTGCGGAAAAGCGAGATTAAGGGCAGGGCAGGGGGGAGGTCTAGGGGTTCCGGCGGCACATTATGAACTACGGTTGTTGCCAGCCCCAGACTAACTCTCCCGGAATAGCGGAGAAGTCCGGAAGCGATCTCCACTCGAATCGCCGGCGGTAAAGTCCGGCCGACCGAAAGTCGCGCGGGTGGTGATGAAAAGAAATGCCACCAAAATACCCGTGGTTCAGGAGACCGGAGGAAATATCGAATGTCTCAGCTGGCTCTCAGCTCATTCGAAACGGTGCGTTTCCGTGCCCACGGACCACGCCAGATCGATGACATCGCGGCGGGCTACGGGCTGCCGGCGGACGTGACGGAGACGGTCCGCGTGGTCTCCGAAGTGCTGCCGTTCCGGGTGAACGAGTACGTGCTCACGCACCTCGTCGACTGGGACAACATCCCCCACGACCCCATCTTCCAACTGGTGTTCCCGCAGCGGGGCATGCTCACCGCCGAGGACGAGAGAGCGGTCGCCGAGGCGATGGCGAGCGGCTCGCGGCCGCGGCTGCGGGCGGTCGTCGCGGAGATCCGCTCCCGGCTGAACCCGCACCCCTCGGGCCAGATGCAGCTCAACGTCCCCAGCGAGGACGGCGTCGCCCTGCCCGGCATGCAGCACAAGTACCGCGAGACGGTGCTGTACTTCCCCGGGCACGGCCAGACCTGCCACAGCTACTGCACGTACTGCTTCCGCTGGGCCCAGTTCGTCGGCGACGCCGACCTGCGTTTCGCGGCCTCCAGCCCGGACCAGCTCATCGCCTATCTGCGCAAGCACCCGGACGTCACCGACGTCCTCGTGACCGGCGGCGACCCGATGGTGATGACCACCGAGCGGCTCCGCTCCCACCTCGAGCCCCTGCTCGCCGTGGAGAGCGTGCGCACCATACGCATCGGTACCAAGTCCATCGCCTACTGGCCGCACCGGTTCGTCAACGACCAGGACGCCGACGAAGTGCTCTGGCTGTTCGAGAAGATCGTCGACTCCGGCCGCAACCTCGCCGTGATGGCGCACTTCAGCCACCCGCGGGAGCTGCAGACCGACCTCGCCCGCCGGGCCGTCGCCCGGATCCGCGCCTCCGGCGCCCTCGTCTACTGCCAGGCCCCGCTGATCGCGCACGTCAACGACGACGCGGCGACCTGGAACGAGATGTGGCGCGCGGAACTCGCCGTCGGCGCCGTGCCGTACTACATGTTCGTCGAGCGGGACACGGGCCCCTACGGCTACTTCAAGGTGCCGCTGGCCGATGCCGTGACCATCTTCCAGGACGCCTACCGCGCCCTGCCCGGCCTCGCCCGTACCGTGCGCGGCCCGGTGATGTCCGCGACCCCCGGCAAGGTCGCCGTCGACGGCCTGGCCTACACCCCCGAGGGCAGCCACTTCCAGCTGCGGATGCTGCAGGCCCGCGACCCCCGGTTCGTCGGACAGTCCTTCCGCGCCCGCTTCTCGCCCGACGCCGCCTGGCTCGACGACCTGGAACTGGACCCCGACACCCCGTCCGACCTCGCGGCCGCGATCCACGGCACCCGCAAGGCCTGACCCCGGTCAGGATGCGAAAGGAGACGGTCATGACCGGCCGTAACGTGTCCCCCAACCTGGCGCTCAACCAGCTGGTGGACGAGCGCGTCGCCGCGGGGGAGTCCCTCGTGCACCTCGGGTTCGGCGAGGCGCGGCTGCCTGCCTTCGCCCCCCTCGCCGAACGGCTCGCGGCGGGAGCCGGACGCAACGCCTACGGCCCCGTCGCCGGCGGCAAGGACGTACGCGAGGCGGTGGCCGGCTACTTCGCCCGTCGGCGCCTGCCCACCGACGCCTCACAGGTCGTCGTGGCGCCCGGCAGCAAGCCGCTGCTGATGGCCCTGCACATGACCGTCCCCGGCGATGTGCTGCTGCCCCGCCCCTGCTGGAACACCTATGCGCCCCAGGCCCGCTACCTGGGCAAGCAGGCCATCGGGGTGCCGATCCCCGCCGAGTGCGGCGGCGTCCCCGATCCGGACGCGCTGCGCGAGACGATCCGGGCCGCCCGCGTCCTCGGCCACGACCCGCGGATCGTGGTCGTCACCCTGCCCGACAATCCCACCGGCACCCTCGCCCCGCCCGCCCTGGTGCGGGAGATCTGCGCCGTCGCCGAGGAGGAGGACCTCCTCATCGTCTCCGACGAGATCTACCGGGACGTCGTCCACGACCCCGCCACCGAGGTCCTCAGCCCCGCCGAGGTGGCGCCACGGCGCACCGTCGTCACCACCGGGCTCAGCAAGAGCCTCGCGCTCGGCGGCTGGCGCATCGGCGCCGCCCGCTTCCCCGAGGGGGCGTGGGGCCGCCGTATCCGCGACGGCGTGGTCTCCGCGGCCAGCGAGGTCTGGTCGACGCTGGCCGGCCCCATGCAGGAGGTCGCCGCCTACGCGTTCGCCGAACCGCCCGAGATCCGCGGGCGCCTCGCGGCCTGCGCCCGGCTGCACGGCGTGGTGGCCCGCGAGGTGCACCGCATCGTGGTCGCGGCCGGCGCCGTCTGCCGGCCCCCTACCGGCGCCTTCTACGTCTACCCCGACTTCGAGCCGCTGCGCGGCCGGCTGGCCGCGCTCGGCGTCACCGACTCGCTCTCCCTGCACCGGCATCTCCTGGACGCCCACGGGGTGGTCGTCCTGGCGGGCCATCACCTCGGCGACGACGAGGAGGCGCTCCGCTTCAAGGCCGCCACCAGCATGCTCTACGGCGAGACGGCCGAGCAGCAGGAGGAGTCCCTGGCGGCCGCCGACCCGCTGGTCCTGCCGCACGTCAGCGGAGTGCTGACCCGCCTGGAAGAGACCTTCGCCAAGCTCGCCCCGTAAGGCCCCCACCCGGAAGACCCTCCGCGGCCGCCCGTCGAGGAGAGAACAGGACAGATGACCATGGAGCCCAAGGACCCCACCGGCAGCGCGCTCGTCTTCCCCGGCATGGCACCCACCCGCTTCACGGACGTGGCCAAGTTCATGCTGATCAACCCGCATGCGCGCGGCCTGCTCAAGTCGGCGGACGAGGTGCTCGGCTACTCGCTGTTCGACCGCTACCGCGCGGCCGACGGCGACTACACCGAGTACGCGCAGGTCGCCTTCTTCCTCAACTGCGTCGCCCTCGCCCAGTGGGCCGAGCAGGAGTACGGCATGCGGCCGGCCGCCGCCGCCGGGCCCAGCTTCGGCAGCAAGGCCGCCGCCGTCTTCTCGGGCGTCCTGGAGTTCGCCGACGCGGTGCGCATGACCGCGCGGATGGCCCGCGTGGAGAACGACTACTTCACGCGGGAGTTCCAGGACGCGGTCACCTTCTCCTTCACCCGCACCCCCTGGGAGAAGCTCGAGGAGGTGCTGGCCGAGCTGGACGAGCGCGGCGAGTGGCACGACCTGTCCTGCCACATCGACGACGACTTCTACATGGTCTCGCTCGACGGTTCCAACGTGGAGTGGATGGAGAAGCGGCTGCGCTCGATGGGCGGCATGCCCCTGTACACGATGCGCCCGCCGATGCACTGCGGGGTCTTCGGCCCGCTGCGGGACCGCATCGCCCAGGAGGTGCTCGCGGAACTCGAGTTCGCCGACCCGGTGCTGCCCGTCGTCGCCGACCAGGACGGCTCGCTGCTCACCACCGGCGAGCAGGTGCGGCAGATGATCCTCGACGGCTATGTGCTGCCGGTGCGCTGGCCGGACGTCGTGGCCACGCTGCGCGAGCGGCTCGGCGTCGAGCAGCTGTACGTGTGCGGTCCGGACAGCCTCTTCGGCCGGGTCCGCATCACCACGCGCTCCTTCGCCGACGTCGTACCGGTCAAGCCGCGCACCGCGATGCTCCCGCGCCGGGCCACCGCGGCCGCCTGAAGCGGACGGCGGCGCCCGGCGCGCGGTCCGTCAGCCGGTGCGGGCGGTCAGCTCCGACAGCGCGGTCCACAGCACCCCGGGCGTGGAGAAGTTCTCCATCGTCAGGGCATCGTCGACAAAACGCACGTCGTACACGCTTTCCAGAGCGGCCATCAGATCCACCGTGCCGATCGAGTCCAGACCCAGATCCCACAGATCGGAACCGGAATCAAGCTTGTCGCCGGCACCGAGAAACGGAAGGTGTTTCCGCAGGGTCTCCTCGAACTTTTCGTCCCACATATCGATCATCTCCCAGAGGAAAACAGGTCCACCGCGACGAATATATTCCCGGAAGTGTTCCGGACAGCAGCTCCGTCACCCCCTAATCAGACAGCGAAGCCCCTTATTCGGAGAAGGAATGTTGAAGAAGATCGAGGACGCGCTGCACGCGCGATTCCTGCGCGGGCTCGCCGTGTCCGGGCAGCGCCCGGCCCTGCACACCGGGGAGCGGACGTACAGCTACGAGGAGATCCACGCCCTCGCCCTGCAGTGGGCCGGCTCCCTGCTGGCCGACCCGGCCGGACCGCCCCGCGCGATCGGCATCCTGGCGGCCAAGGGCATCGAGGCGTACGCCGGTATCCTCGCCGCCCTCTACACCGGTGCCACCGCGGTGCCGCTGCACCCCGCGTTCCCCGCGGCCCGCACCCGCAGCATGCTCGAGGACGCCCGGGTCTCCGCGGTCATCGCGGACGACGCCGGGCTCGCCGCCCTCGCCGAGGCGCTGGACGCCGGCTCCACGCTGCCGGTGCTCGGCCCGCACAGCGCCACCGGTGACGGCCGCTTCCGCCGTATCGCCGTCCAGGCCCGCGACGCACTGACCGAGCCGCGGCCCGTCGCGCCGGAGGACCGGGCCTACATCCTGTTCACCTCGGGCTCCACGGGCCGCCCCAAGGGCGTGCCCATCTCGCACGGCAGCACCACCCACTACTTCCGCCTCATGGACGAGCGCTACGGCTTCGACGCCGACGACGTCTTCTCGCAGACCTTCGACACCAACTTCGACTGCGCGATGTTCGACATGTTCTGCGCCTGGGGCGCCGGTGGCAGCATTCACCCCGTCCCGCTGCGGGCCTACCGCGATCTGCCCGGCTTCGCCGCCGAACGCCGGATGACGGTCTGGTTCTCCACGCCCAGCACCATCTCCCTGGTCCGCCGCACCGGTGGTCTCACCCCCGGCGCGCTGCCCACGCTGCGCTGGAGCCTGTTCGCCGGGGAGGCGCTGCGCGAGCAGGACGCCGCGGACTGGCAGGCGGCCGCGTCCGCCGCCACGCTCGAGAACATCTACGGTCCGACCGAGCTGACCGTCACCGTCACCGGCCACCGCTGGTCGCCCGAGACCTCACCGGCGCTGTGCGTCAACGGCCTGGTGCCGATCGGCACGGTCCACCAGGGCCACGACCATCTGCTGCTCGACGAGGACGGTCAGCCCACCGACCACGAGGGCGAACTGATCGTCGCCGGACCGCAGATGACGACCGGCTACCTCGACCCCGAGCACGACCGGGGCCGCTTCCTGCGGCACGACGGCCGCACCTGGTACCGCACCGGCGACCGGGTCCGGCGCCTGCCGGGCGACGAGCTGATCTACCTCGGCCGGCTCGACTCCCAAGTGCAGATCCAGGGCTGGCGGGTGGAACTCGCCGAGATCGAGCACGCCCTGCGGGCCTGCGAGGAGGTGCAGGACGCCGTCGCCGTGCCCCGTACCACCGACACAGGCACCGAACTGGTCATCTTCTACACCGGGGTCGCCGCCTCGCCCGCCGTCCTCGCGGGCCGGCTGCGCGGACTGCTGCCGAAGGGGATGGTCCCCAGGCACTACCGGCATGTCGAGGAGTTCCCGCTGAACTCCAACCGCAAGGTCGACCGCAGACAACTGGGCGCCGAGGCCGCCGAACTGCAGACGATCCCCGCCTGACCCCCCTGCCCCACCCGGCTGTCCGGCCATCCGGCCATCCGGCACCCCGTACCCCGCACCACAGACCCGTCCGCACGGAACAGGAGAACACCATGTCCGACACCCCCTTCGGTGAGGTCATCACCGGGCACGCCGACGCCCTGCACCCCGAGGGGGTCGACTGGGACCCGAACCGCCAGGCGTTCCTGGTGAGTTCCACCCGTCACGGCACCGCCTCCATCGTCGACGGCCACGGCACCGTCACGCCGCTCGTGACCGACCCGGACCCGCGGATCGTCTCGACCGTCGGCATCACCGTCGACGTCCCCCGCAACCGCCTGCTGCTCGGCTACCACGACCTCGGCATCGGGGCCCGCTCCACGCCGGAGACGAACCTGAAGGAGTCCGGCATAGCGGTGTACGACCTCACCACCGGTGAGGAGCAGTTCCTCGTCGACCTGGCCCTCGGTCCCGAGCGCATGCACGCCGCCGACCGCATCGCCCTCGCCGAGGACGGCACCGCCTACGTCAGCGACCCGGCCGCGAACAAGGTCTACCGGGTCGACGTCGACGGCAAGGCGGAGGTCCTCGCCGACAGCCAGGCCATCTCGCCCGGCTGGGAGCTGGGCACCGGCGCCGGCGTCATCGGCATCCGCGTCCACCCGGCCGGCTTCCTGCTGACGCTGCAGTACAGCACCGGCGCGCTGGCCCGCATCGACGTGGAGACCGGCGAGGTCCACCAGGTCCGGCTGGAGAGCGGCCCCATCATCGGCGGCGACGCGTTCGCGCTGCGCGCCGACGGCACCGTCGTCGTCGTCAGCAACAAGCTCGCCAACGAGAACGGCACGGACGCGGTGCACGTCCTCAGCCCGGTCGACGACACCTGGTCCGCCGCCCGCACCGTCCACCACCAGCCCTGGCCCGAGGCCAACCCGACCGACGTCCTGCCCACCCCGCACGGCGACTACGTGCTCAGCGGCCGGCCGGAGTACCTCTTCCGCGGCGAGACGGCCGACGACTTCGTCCTGCGCCGCATCTGACACCGCCGTACACGCGCGCCGGCCGGCCCTCTGGGAAGGGGACCGGCCGGACGGCGTGTCGTTGGGGTGCGGGAGCCGCTCAGGTCTGCGCCGCCGCGCGCGGCTTCGCGCCGGACCACTCGAGCATGGCCCGCAGCGCACGCGTCAGGTCCTCACCCGAGGGAGCACGGTCGGGATCGACCAGGAACTGCGCCATCACGCCCGTGGCGAGCGCCTGGAAGAACGCGCCCACCGCGTGCTGCGTCGCCTCGTCCATGTCCCCCGCGATCTCGCCCGCGATGCTCTTGAACAGTTCCGCCATCGACCGGCGCCCCTGCTCCAGACCGTCGGCCAGCGCCGGCTTCAGCTCCGGTGCCCGGTCGACCTGTGCGAAGACCTCGAAGCTCGCCAGCAGCAGCTGCCGGTTCGAGGAGTACCTCCCGACGATCTGCGACCAGGCGGTCTCGAACCGCTCCACCGGTGTGGCCCCGGGATCGACATCCGTGACCTCGGTCGGGGAGATCTCCTTGCCGCTCTCGTCCAGTGCCTCCAGGAGCGCGGCGTTCAGCAGCGCCTCCTTGGAGCCGTAGTGGTAACCGATGGAGGCCAGGTTGGCCCCGGAGGCGGCCACGATGTCCCGCGCCGTCGTCCGGCCGTAGCCCTTCTCTATCAAGCAGCGCTTCGCCCCGATGAGCAGGTCCTCGCGATGTCCCATGGCCCCAACCTTAATCGACGTCTTATACGTTCGTCTCATACGCTGCTGTAGGCGAACAGCCCGGCGCAACGGCGTGGGCCCGCCGTTCCTGCGGCGGGCCCACCCCGGACGAGCTGCGAAGATGCCCGCCTCACAGACCGGCCAGGGCCGCGAGCGCGGCACGATCGGTCTTTCCGTGCGCGGTCACCGGCCACTCCGTTATGACGCGCAGCTCCCTCGGCACCATGTACGCCGGCAGCGACCGCGCGCAGAACGCGCTCAACTCCGCGCCCCTGGGCGTCTCCGCGACGCCTGCCGCCATCGACACGAACGCCCCCAGCACGGGGTCCCGGCCGGGCCGTCGAAGCACCAGCACGGCCGCCGCGCCGACTCCCGGATACTCCAAGACCTTCCGCTCCACCTCGCCGATCTCCACCCGGTTACCGAGGATCTGCACCTGGGAGTCGGTCCGGCCGCAGAAGTACATCTCGCCGCCTTCACCCCGGTACGCCAGGTCGCCGGTGCGCAGCACCAGCCGGCCCGAGCGCGGGTCGAGCGGGTCGGGCACCTGGGCCCGGCGGGTGGCGTCCGGGTCGTCCCAGTAGCCGGTGAACAGGGCCGGGGTGCGCAGATGGATCTCCCCCTGCACACCGGGCTCCTCGACCACCCGCCCGCACTCGTCGACGAGCGTCATCTCGGCGCCGGGGTGCGCGAACCCGATGGACAGCTTCTGCACGTCCTCCGGCAGCGGGTTGGGCACGTCCGTGAACGAGCACGCCATGGACTCGGTGGCCCCGTAGCAGTTCACCAGGCGGGCCTGGGGCAGCAGTTGCTGCAGCCGGCGCAGTTCGGGCAGCGGGAAGTCCTCCCCGCAGAACAGCACCCCGCGCAGCCCGGTCAGCGTGGCCAGCTGCTCCGCCTCGTGCCGCAGCGCCCCGCGCCAGATCGACGGCACCCCGTCGACCTGCGTGACCTCCATGTCCTTCAGGAACCGCACGAACCGGCGCGGGAAGCGCAGTGTGTCGCGGGGGACCGGTACGACGGCCGCGCCGCTGCCCAGCGCCAGACCGATGTCCAGCAGCGAGAAGTCGAACTGCAGCGGCGAGGTGGTGGCGACCCGGTCGCGGGGGGAGACGATGGCGTGCTGGAGCATGCCCCGGTAGAACGACACGACCCCGCGGTGGCTCATCACCACCCCCTTGGGGCGGCCCGTCGTACCGGACGTGAAGATGATGTACGCGGTGTCCGTGCCCACCGGCTCACGGCGATGCCGCACCCGTTGCACCGGCGCCCGCTCCACCACCAGGCCCTCCGGCCCGAAACGCCCGAGGCCGGTCTCCTCCGGCAGCCCTTCCCGGCGGCCGTCGGCGGCCTGCACGAACAGGCCCGGCCGGGTGGCCTGGACGATGGTCTCCAGCCGCTCGGCCGGGGTCTCCGGGCTCACCGGCACGAACGCCAGACTGAGCGCGGAACACGCCAGGAACATCGCGATCGCCGAGGCGGAGGTGTGCGACTCCAGGATCACCCGGTCCCCGTAGTCGAGCCCCAGGCTGTCGAGGACGGACACATACGCGTGGACCCGTTGCTCCAGCTGACGGTAGGTCAGCACAGCGGGTTCGCCGTCCGGACCCGTCTCGACCACGGCCGGAGCGTCCGGTGTCACCCTGGCCCAGGCCAGCATGAAGTCGTGCATCCGGTCCACCGGCGCGGAAACCGAGACGGATATTTCTTGGCGCAAGCTCACGTGAATCTTCCCCCATCACTGGCGGCGAGTTCTGGCGGCCCGGGATTTGGAAAAGATCCGGCGAGCCGGAAGCGCGGACGGGCACCGAATGCGGCGGCCGGTATTGTGCGGCTGACGGTGCGACTCTCGTACTCTCTGCGGGATTCCTATCATGGGCCTAAGGCGTGAGCAAGGTTTTCCGTCACGCTCTGGGGCCCCGTGAATGGTCCCCGCAGGTCCCCAACTCTCCAGGCCAGACGCTTGGGGTGGCACCTAGGGGTGCCTAGGGGTGACGGCTCGGCTTTTAACTGACGTACCGTGCGGTTGCGTGGCGACCCAGTGTGCGGCCTGTGCGCACGATTAATCGATAACGTGGAGTGTGCCTCGATGAGCGAGTCTGGGACTTTCCTTTCCGCCGGTGACGAGGACACCCCGGCGGACCGTTCGCGTTTCGTGCGCGAACTGGCGGGACTGCCCGTTTCGGAGCAGCGTCGAATTCTGCTCGACCTGGTTCGGGAACAGACCCGGGTCATGCTGCGGAAAGTGCGTCCGGAGGAGGACGTGGCCGTCGACGTCATGCGTCCGTTCCGCGAACTGGGCCTGGACTCGCTGAGCCTGGTGGAGATGCACAAGCGCCTGAGCGCCGCCACCGGGCTCGCCCTGCCGGTCACCGTCGCCTTCGAGCACCCCACCGCTTCCCTGCTCGCCGAACACCTGCGTGCCGAAGCGTTCGGCCTCGTCGAGGACACCCCCGAACCCGATCGGGTCGCCGTCGCCGACGACGACCCGATCGTCGTCGTCGGCATCGGCTGCCGCTTCCCCGGCGGGATCTCCTCGCCGCAGGATCTGTGGCGCGTCGTCAGCGAAGAGCGCACCGTCGTCGACGACTTCCCCACCGACCGCGGCTGGGACCTCGACCGGCTCTTCGACGAGGACCCCGGCAGTGCCGGCCGCAGCTATGTCCGCAAGGGCGGATTCCTCGCCGAAGTCGCCGACTTCGACGCCGAGTTCTTCGGCATCGGCCCCCGCGAGGCCCTGGCCATGGACCCCCAGCAGCGGCTGCTGCTGGAGACCGTGTGGGAAGCCGTCGAACGCGCCGGCCTGGACCCGACCACGCTGCGCGGCACCCGCGCCGGTGTCTTCATCGGCGCCGGCGCCCACGAGTACGGCGTCCGCTCCCACGAGGACCCCCAGGGCACCGACGGCTACCAGCTCACCGGCACCGCGCTGAGCATCGCGTCCGGCCGCATCGCCTACTGCCTCGGCCTGGAGGGCCCCGCCCTCACCATCGACACCGCCTGCTCCAGCTCCCTGGTCGCCCTGCACCTGGCCGTGGAGTCGCTGCGCCGCGGCGAGTGCACGCTCGCTCTGGCCGGCGGCGCCACCGTCATGGCCAGCCCCGCCACCTTCACCGAGTTCAGCCGGCAGCGCGGACTCGCCCCCGACGGCTGCTGCAAGGCCTTCGCCGGGGCCGCCGACGGCACCGCCTTCGCCGAGGGTGTCGGCATCCTCGTCGTCGAACGCCTCACCGACGCCCGCCGGGCCGGCCACCCCGTCCTCGCCGTGATCCGCGGCAGCGGCATCAACCAGGACGGCGCCAGCAACGGCCTCACCGCCCCCAACGGCGCCGCGCAGCGCCGCCTCATCCGCCACACCCTGGCCCGGGCCGGCCTGCTGCCCGACCAGGTCGACGCCGTCGAGGCGCACGGCACCGGCACCACCCTCGGCGACCCCATCGAGGCCCGGGCCGTCATCGCCGCCTACGGTCAGGACCGTTCCGAGGGCCACCCGCTGTGGCTCGGCTCGGTGAAGTCCAACATCGGACACACCCAGGCCGCGGCCGGTGTCGCGGGCATCATCAAGATGATCGAGGCGATGCGCCACGACGTCCTGCCGCGCACCCTGCACATCGACCGGCCGACCCCCGACGTCGACTGGGCCGCGGGCGACGTACGCCTGCTCACCGAACCCACGCCCTGGCCCAAGGGCGAGGACCCCCGCCGCGCCGGCGTCTCCGCGTTCGGCGTCAGCGGCACCAACGCGCACGTCATCATCGAGGAACCGTCCTTCGAGGACGACACCCCCACCGACATCCCGGGCGCATCCCCGGACCGGCCCGCCGCCCTCGTGCCCGTGCCGGTCTCGGCCCGCACCGAACCCGCCCTGCGCGCCCAGGCGGCCCGCCTGCTCACCGTCGTCGACGGCGACGAGCGGGTCACGCCCGCCGACCTCGGCCACGCCCTCGCCACCACCCGGGCCGCCTTCGGCGAACGCGCCGTCGTCCTCGCCGCCGACCGCGCCGGCCTCCGCCACAGCCTGCAGGCACTCGCCGACGGACAGCCGTCCCCCGACGTGATCCGCGGCACCGCCGAACGCCACGGGGTGGCCTTCCTGTTCACCGGACAGGGCAGCCAGCGCGCCGCCATGGGCCGCGAACTCTACGAGGCCCACCCGGTGTTCGCCAAGGCGCTCGACGAGGCCGCCGGCTACCTCGACCTCCAGCTCGAACTGCCCCTGCGGGACGTACTGTTCGCGCCGGAAGGCTCGCCTCCGGCCGCGCTGCTCCACCACACCTGCTTCTCCCAGGCCGCCCTGTTCGCCGTGGAGACCGCCCTGTTCCGGCTGCTGGAGTCCTGGGGGCTGAGGCCCGACTACCTCGCCGGGCACTCCGTCGGCGAGCTCACCGCCGCCCACGTCGCAGGCGTACTCTCCCTCGACGACGCCGCCACCCTCGTCGCCGCCCGCGGCCGCCTCATGCAGACCCTGCCCGCCGGCGGCGCCATGCTCGCCGTGCAGGCGACCGAGGACGAAGTACGGCCCCTGCTCGGCGAGTCGGTCGGCCTCGCCGCGATCAACGGACCCACCTCCGTGGTGGTCTCCGGCACCGTCGACGCCGTCGAGGCGATCCAGGCCCACTTCACCGGGCTCGGACGCCGGACGAACCGGCTCCGGGTCTCGCACGCCTTCCACTCGCCGCTCATGGAACCCATGATCGAGGAGTTCCAGCGGATCGCGGAGATCCTCACCTACTCCGCACCCACCATCCCCGTCGTCTCCAACGTCACCGGACGCCTCGCCACCACCGAACAGCTCTGCTCCCCGCAGTACTGGGTCGACCACGTCCGCCGGGCCGTCCGGTTCGCCGACGGGATACGCCACCTCGCGGCGAGCGGCGTGGGCACCTTCGTCGAACTCGGCCCCGACGCCGTCCTGACCGCGCTCGCCCGGCAGACCCTCGACACCGACGACGCCCTCTTCCTGCCCACCCTGCGCCGCGATCACGACGAGGCACACACCCTGCTCACCGCGGTCGCCCGGGCCCACGCCCACGGTGCGTCCCTCACCGGCGCCGCCCTGTTCGCCGACCACGACACCCGGCGCGTCGATCTGCCCACCTACGCCTTCCAGCGGCGCCGCTACTGGCTGACCGCCCCGCCCGCCGCGGGCGACGCCCCCGGCCTCGGCCAGACGGCCGTCGACCACCCGCTGCTCGGCGCCACCGTCGCCCTCGCCGGCGCCGACACCGCCGTCCTCACCGGCCGGCTGTCCACGCGGACCCAGCCCTGGCTCGCCGACCACGTCATCTCCGGCGTCACCCTGCTGCCCGGCACCGCCTTCGTCGAACTCGCCGTCCGCGCCGGCGACCAGGTCGGCTGCGGCCTGCTGGACGAACTCACCCTCGAAGCGCCCCTGGTGCTGCCGGCCGACGGCGGCGTCGCCGTCCAGGTCACCGTCGGCGCCGCCGACGAGCAGGGCCTGCGCACCCTGGAGGTGTACTCGCGCGCCGAGACCGCCGAGGACACCGAAGCCTCCTGGACCCGGCACGCCACCGGCCTGCTCGCCCGCACCGCGCCCGCACCCGGCGCCGACCTCACCGCCTGGCCCCCGCCCGGCGCCACCCCCCTCGACATCACCACCCTGTACGCGGACATGGCCGACGACGGCTACGGCTACGGCCCCGCCTTCCGCGCCGTCACCGCCGCCTGGCAACGCGACGGCGAGGTCTACGCCGAGGTCGCCCTGCCCGCCGCCGAGCACGGCGCCGCCGCCGCCTTCGGACTGCACCCGGCCCTGCTCGACGCCGCGCTGCACGCCGCCGACCACGCCTTCCCCGAACGGGCCGGCGGGCAGGTCCACATCCCCTTCGCGTGGAACGGCGTCGCCCTGCACGCCACCGGAGCGGCGGCGCTGCGCGTCCGCGTCACCGCCACCGGCCCCGACACCCTCGCCGTCGCCCTGGCCGACCCGGCCGGCGCACCCGTCGCGACCGTCGGCTCCCTCGTCCTGCGCGCCGTCTCCGGCGACCAGCTGCGCGCCGCCCGCACCGGCGACACCGTCCACCACGTGACCTGGCGCCGCCTCGACGTGCCCGCCACCTTGACCGCCGAGCGGCCGCCCCGGTGGAACGGCACCGCCGAGGACCTCGGCCGGCTCGCCGCCGGCGCACCGGCCGCCGTCGTCCTCGACCTGTCCGGCACCCCCGCCGGTCCGGATGTGCTCACCCGGGTGCGCTCCTGCGTCACCGCCGCCCTGGAAGCCGTACAGGTGTGGCTCGGCGACGAACGCCTCACCGACAGCGTGCTCCTCGTCCGCACCCGCGGCGCGGTCGCCGTCACCGACGACGACGTGGCCGCACCCGACCGGGCCGCCGTCTGGGGCCTGCTCCGCTCGGCACAGGCCGAGAACCCCGGCCGCATCGTTCTCCTCGACACCGACACCGACACCGACACTGACAGCGACAGCGACGCCGACGCCCACGACCCGGCCGCCGTCCTCGCCACCGGCGAACCCGAGGCCGCCCTGCGCGACGGCACCGTGTGGATACCGCGCCTCGCCACCCACCCCGGCGCCGGCCCGTCCGCCACCCAGCCCTGGGACGACCGGCGGACCGTCCTGATCACCGGCGGCACCGGTGGACTCGGCGGCCACCTCGCCCGCCACCTCGTCATCCACCACGGCGTGCGCCACCTGCTGCTCACCAGCCGCCGCGGACTCGCCGCGCCCGGTGCCCGCGACCTCGTCGCCGAACTCGAGGCCGCCGGCGCCACGGTGACGGTCGCCGCCTGCGACGTCGCCGACCGTGCCGCGCTCGCCGCACTCCTCGGCACCGTCCCCGACGCCCACCCGCTCGGCGCGGTCGTGCACACCGCGGGCGTCGTCGACGACGGCCTGGTCGACGCCCTCACCGCCGACCGCGTCGACACCGTCCTGCGCCCCAAGGCCGACGCCGCCTGGCACCTGCACGAACTGACCCGCGACCTGGACCTCGCGGCCTTCGTCCTGTACTCCTCCATGGCCGGCGTCCTCGACGGAGCCGGCCAGGGCAACTACGCGGCCGCCAACGTCTTCCTCGACGCCCTGGCCCGCGAACGCCGCGCCCAGCACCTGCCCGCGGTGTCCATCGCCTGGGGCCTGTGGACCGGCGACGCCGGCATGGGTTCCCACCTCGACGCCGCCGCCCTCCAGCGCGCCCGCCGCCTCGGCATGGAAGGACTCTCCCCCGAGGAGAACCTCGCCCTGTTCGACCGGGCCGTCATCGCCGGCGCCCCCGTCGTCGCCCCGCTGCGCGTCGACCACGACGCCCTGCGCGCCCGCACCGACGGCGTCCCCGCCCTGCTGCGCGACCTCGTCCGCGGGCCCGTCCGGCGCACCGCCGCGGGACCGGCCGCCCCCGCCCCCGCACAGGCCGCCGGCCGCTGGGCGGGCCTGGACCGGGCCGACCTGGTCGCACAACTGCTGGACCTCGTACGCACCCAGGCCGCGGACGTCCTCGGCCACGACTCCGCGGAAGCGGTCGGAGCCTCCCGCGCCTTCACCGAGATGGGCTTCGACTCCCTCGGCGCCGTCGAACTGCGCAACCGCCTCAACGCCGCCACCGGCCTGCGCCTGAGCGCCACCCTCACCTTCGACTACCCCACCCCGCGCGCCCTCGCCGAACACCTCGCCGGCAAGGTCGGCGGGTCCGCCCCGGCCGCCCGGCCCGAGCGGCCCGCGCCCGCCGTCGCCACCGACGAACCCCTCGCCATCGTCGGCATGGCCTGCCGCTACCCCGGCGACATCGCCTCCCCCGAGGACCTGTGGCGCATGGTCGCCGCCGGCGAGGACGTCATCACCCCCTTCCCCGCCGACCGTGGCTGGGACCGCGACCTGTACGACCCCGAACCCGGCACCCCCGGCAAGAGCTACGCCCGCGAGGGCGGGTTCCTGCACGACGCCGCCCAGTTCGACGCCGGCTTCTTCGGCATCAGCCCTCGCGAAGCCCAGGCCATGGACCCCCAGCAGCGGCTGCTGCTGGAGGTCGCCTGGGAGACCCTGGAGCGCGCCGGCATCGACCCGCACAGCCTCAGGGGCAGCGACACGGGCGTGTTCGCCGGCGTCATGTACCACGACTGGGGCCTGCGCCTGGGCCCGCTTCCCGAGGACGTCGCCGGCTACCACGGCAACGGCAGCCTGGCCAGCGTCGTCTCCGGCCGCGTCGCCTACGCCCTCGGCCTGGAGGGCCCCGCCGTCTCCGTCGACACCGCCTGCTCCTCCTCCCTGGTCGCCCTCCACATGGCCGCCCAGGCCCTGCGCAACGGCGAGTGCTCCCTCGCTCTCGCGGGCGGCGTCACCGTCATGTCCACCCCGGACACGTTCGTCGACATGAGCCGCCAGCGCGGCCTGTCCGCCGACGGCCGCTGCAAGTCCTTCGGCGCGGACGCCGACGGCACCGGCTGGGGTGAGGGCGTCGGTCTGCTCCTCGTCGAGCGCCTCTCCGACGCCCGCCGCAACGGCCACCGCGTCCTGGCCCTCGTCCGCGGCAGCGCCGTCAACTCCGACGGCGCCAGCAACGGTCTCACCGCCCCCAACGGCCCCTCCCAGCAGCGCGTCATCCACCAGGCCCTGGCCGGCGCCGGCCTCACCACCAGCGAGGTCGACGCCGTCGAGGGCCACGGCACCGGAACGACCCTCGGCGACCCCATCGAGGCCCAGGCCATCCTCGCCACCTACGGCCAGGACCGGCCCGAGGACCGCCCCCTGTGGCTCGGCTCCATCAAGTCGAACATGGGCCACACCCAGGCCGCCGCCGGTGTCGCGGGCATCATCAAGATGGTCATGGCGATGCGCCACGGCCGGCTTCCCCAGACCCTCCACGCCGACGAGCCCAGCCACCAGGTCGACTGGACCGAGGGCGCGGTACGCCTGCTCACCGAGCCCCGCGACTGGACCGCCACCGACGGCCGCCCCCGTCGCGCCGGTGTCTCCTCTTTCGGCATCAGCGGCACCAACGCGCATGTCATCGTCGAGCAGGGCCCGGACCCCGAGCCGCGAGAGACGCCCGCCGCAGCCACGCCGCCGGTGAGTTCGGCGGTGATCCCCTGGGCGCTCTCCGCCCGCACCCCGGACGCCCTGCGCGCCCAGGCGGCCAGGCTCCGCCACCACCTCGACACCCTCACCGACGACGAACTCCGCCCCGCCGCCCGCGCCCTGATCACCACCCGCGCGGCCCTCGAACACCGCGCCGTCGCCATCGGCACCGACGCCCGGTCCCTCGCCGAGGAACTCGACGCCGTCGCCGCCGGCACGGGCACCGTCGTCGCCGAGGCCCACGAGGGCCGTACGGCGGTGGTGTTCACCGGGCAGGGCAGTCAGCGGCTGGGGATGGGGCGGGAGTTGTACGACGCCTTCCCGGTGTTCGCGGCTGCTTTCGACGCCGTGTGCGAGGCCCTCGGTGAGGTGCCCGTTCGCGAGGTGATGTGGGGTGAGGATGCGGGGCTGTTGGAGCGGACGGAGTTCGCTCAGCCCGCGTTGTTCGCCGTGGAGACGGCGCTGTTCCGGTT
>NZ_JBEXLP010000111.1:0-20950 GCF_040610035.1 Streptomyces sp. NPDC004542 | reverse complement strand
AAGCCGCAGTGGTAGCCGCCTGGTCAGGCCACGACCAGACCGACAGCCCCACCCGAAAGCCCGAAACGGGCATCACGTCACATACCGCCCTCTGACAGGTAGCTGTAACTTGCAGTCGACCTTTATGGCAAGAGTTGGCTCTAAAACTCTACAGAAGTCGTTGCAGGGTGACCGTGGGGCTGCGTGGCGTTTATCTCGCCCATTCACGAGGCACGGACGGGTAATTCCAGGAGTCGCCGTGCTAACTTGCCGTCGCGCGTGAACTTTGGGCGTTTTGAGCCGGTAACCGATGATGTGCTCACCGCTTGCTTCAGCTCACCTGATCACCTGCCCAGAAAGGCTCCGGCCTGCACCAACCGACGAGACGGGCCCGGTCGGGGCCCCTCGGGCGATCAGGGATGAGGACGTAGTCGCCAACTTTTTGGTCAACGGCCGATCCGCCTCTACGGTTATTACCCCTCCCAGCCACGTCGAGGGAATTAGTGGAGAGTTTTAGAACCAACGCTGGACTTCTTCGCCGGCGGTGTGGCTGTGTTGTCCAGGCACGCTGTCCAAGACCGAAAAGGAGCCCTATGCCGAATACCTCTCTCCGCAGCGCGAACGCCCCTTCCTCCGCCGACGTTGCCCGGCGCGGCCCGTTGGCCACCCCGGCGGAAGTCGCTGCCTATCTCGGGGTGCCGGTGAAAACGCTCTACCAGTGGAAGTATCGGGGCATCGGCCCCAACGTGCACAAGGTCGGCCGCCACCTCCGCTACCGCTGGTCCGAGGTGGACGCCTGGGTGAACGCCCAGTCCGCGTACGACCTCACGGCCTGAAGCCGCCCTGCCGGGACAGCGAAGCGGCTCTCCGCGAGCCACCGCCGAGAGCCGCAGAGTCCCCGCCCCATCGCCCTTGAACGATCGAATCGGTGGGCCGGGTCTTGCCCGTCCGGCCCACCGGGAAGGAACGCCTATGGACGAATCTATGTCCCCCGCCTCCTCCGCCGCATCCACCACCGAGGACGACAAGCCAGGGCAGACCGGAGAAGGCGCACAGCTACTGGACGAGCTGCGGGAAGCCATCGCGCGGTACGTGATCCTGCCCAGCAGTGAGGCCCTGACCGCCGTCACGCTGTGGGTGACGGCCACGCACATCCAGCCCGCCCTCCAGCACGCACCTCGCCTCGCCGTGGTCGGACCGGCGAAACGGTGCGGCAAGTCCCGCCTGTTGGACGTGCTCACGGAGACGGTGCGCGAACCTCTGATCACGGTCAACACAAGCCCGGCGGTGGTCTTCCGCGCCATCGGTGACGATCCGCCCACCCTGCTTGTGGACGAGGCCGACACCATCTTCGGCAGCATCAAGGCCGCCGAGAAGAACGAGGAGCTGCGCGGCCTGCTCAATGCCGGCCACCAGCGCAACCGGCCCGCCCTGCGCATCTCGGGGCCCGAGCACAAGCCGCAGGCGTTCCCCACCTTCGCCATGGCCGCGCTCGCCGGCATCGGGGACCTGCCGGACACGGTCATGGACCGGGCCGTGGTGATCCGCATGCAGCGGCGCAAGCCAGGTGAGCGAGTGGAGCAGTTCCGCTCCCGCCGCGACATCCCCGCCCTGCACGCCCTGCGTGACCGGCTGACCGCCTGGTTGCGCCCGCTGATGGACACCGCAGCCGACCTGGTGCCGCCCATGCCGGTACAGGACCGGGCGGCGGACACCTGGGAGCCGCTGGTGGTCGTCGCCGAACTGGCGGGCGGCACCTGGCCGGAGAGAGCACGGGCAGCGTGTGCGGCGATGTGCGCGGCCGAGGTCGGCCAGGACGACGAGTCCAACGTCAAGACGCGCCTGCTGAAGGACATCCGCCGCGTCTTCACGTGCTACGGCGATCCCGAAACCGTGCGCACGCGGGACCTGCTGGAGGAACTGCTCAAGGACCAGGAGGCTCCGTGGGCGGAGTACCGCAACACCGGTCTGACCCCACGCTACCTGGGGATCCTGCTGAAGGACTTCGGTATCCAGGCGGCCGTCCTCCGCTTCGAGGGCGGACGGCAGGCCCGGGGATTTGCCCGCCCGCAGTTCACCGACGCCTGGGCCCGCTACTGCCCCGAGGAGCAGCCACCCGGCGGCAGCGGTAAGACGACAGGTCACGGGTCGCCCGTCCACCCGTAAACACCCGTCGCACACGTCGCATCGCAGGTCAGCCCCGTGACGGGTCCGGTGCCTGTGACGAGTCCTCCCGTATCACGCCAGGCTCCCGTACCTGCCCTGACCAGGAATGCGACGGGTGTGACGAGTCCGCCCCCTCCCCACCGGCAGCCCTGCCCTGTGGCTATGGCAGCCGTCTATCCCTGGAGTACCACGCTTGCCTTCACGCACCACCCAAACTCCCGTGTCGGCGCTGACTGCCGCGATCCGCCTCGGGGTTGCCCTGGTCGGCACGATCGGCTTCGCCCTCTCCTACGACGCCCTGCGGCAGATGGCCGTCGCCATCCACATCCGCGGAGTCCTCACCTACGCCTTCCCCCTCGTGATCGACGGGTTCATCGCCATCGGCGTCGCCGCCCTGCTCATCCTCCGTACCGCGCCCTGGCGTTCTCGCCTGTACGTCTGGGCACTGGTCGGCCTCGCCATCGTCACCAGCATCTGGGCGAACGCTCTGCACGCCGTCCGCCTCAACCAGCAGGCACACACCGTCGGGCTCCATCTGGACGATGTGACCGTCGGCGCCCTGTCCGCGATAGCTCCGCTCGCCCTGGCCGGCGCGGTCCACCTCGACCTCGTCATCCGCCGCCACCCCACGAGTCTGCGCCAAGAGGCCGCCGCCACACCGGGCCACAACACCTCTGACCACAGCCACAACGGCACGCACAGCGCCATGCGGCCTGCCCGTTCGCAAGACGATGACTTCCTGCCGAAGGAGGCACAGAGCTCGCCCGACGTGGCCGAGCGCCCAGACGTGGCGGAGGCAGCCGCCAACGTGCCGCAGGCATCGAAGCCGCTCTCCAAAGACGAGGGCCACGAACGGGATGTCACCTTCGACGAACTCCTCGCCATCGCCCGCACCGCACCGCTGGGACGCGGGGACCGTGCCTCACGCCGCAACATCGAGACGGCCATCCGAGCCGCTGAGTACCGCATCGGCAAGGACCGTCTCACCCAGCTCAAGGACCGAGTACAGGCCGAACTCGACCGGGCTGCCCGCCAGCGGCAGGCCGAGCCCGACACGGCCCCCGTCGGCGCGCGCTGAGGGCCGCCGCCCTACCCGATCGACCCACTCCGCTCGTTCCCGCACAGTCCGGAGCGGGGACGAGCGGCCCACTAGGCGACATGGCCTCGCCCCCCAACACCGCACGGAGAATCCCTCAATGCACGACCAGCACCCCGAACTCGCCACCGACCGGACGCAGATGATGACCATCGCCACCAGCGCAGCAAGGTATGACGTTGGACCGTCCAAGGGCCGGTCCAACGCGGACACGTCCGCCCCGGAGGTGGCGGAGGACCTCGGGCACCAGGGGGTGCCCGAGGAGGAAACGCCCGTCGGCGCAGCCGAGCAGTCCCCCGCCGCGTCTGCCGACGAAGTCACCCTGCGTCGAATCGCCCGCCGTCGTACCCGCGAGAGCGTCCAGCGCAAAGAGCGTGTCGACGTCCGCTACAGCATCGACGAGAAGACCCGGATCCTCACCCGCGCCCGCAAGCTGGGCATCGCCGCCGCCCACCTCGTCGGCGCCGTGATCATGGCCTACCTCGACGGTGACCTCACCATGGGCCTGGCCGGGCAGCGCACCCAGCTCGACGACTGCCTCGACAAGCTCGACGCCCTGCGGGCCGGAGTCGCCCGCATCGGCAACAACGTCAACCAGATCGCCCACCGTCTCAACGCTGGAGGCGATCCACACCCTGGGGACACCGCCGTCCTCGCCCAGACCGAGCGCACCCTGGACGCCGTCCGCGCCGCTATCAGCGACATCGCGCAGACCATGAACCACGCTGTTACGGCGAAGGCGGCGCGGTGATCGCCAAGATCGGCAACGGCAAGAGCACCGCTGGCCTGATCCGGTACCTGTTCGACACGAAGAAGGCCAAGGACCACGCCGACCCACACTTGGTCGCCTCCTGGGACGGCTTCGCTCCCGACCCAGGCCGCGCCGACGACTTCGACGCCACAAAGAAGCGCCTCGTGGCCGACCTCGACCTGCGGGTCAAGCAAGCCCGCCGCCTGGGCCGCGCACCCGAGCGGCACGTGTGGCACTGCTCGATACGTGCCGCCCCCGGCGACCGGCACCTCACCGACGCCGAGTGGGCGGACATCGCACGCCGCGTTGTGGCGGCCACCGGCATCGCGCCCGAAGGCGACCCGGACGGGTGCCGGTGGGTCGCCGTGCGCCACGCCGACGACCACCTCCACATCGCCGCCACCAAGGTCCGAGGCGACCTGCGCACCGCCCGCCACTGGAACGACTACCTGACCGCCGACAAGGAACTCTCCGCCATCGAGAAGGAATACGGCCTCAAGCAGGTCGTGCGCGGCGACCGCACCGCCGCCAAGCGTCCCACCCGCGCCGAGACGGAGAAGCCCCGCCGCGTCGGCAAGACCCAGACCTCCCGCGAACGCCTGCGCACCACCGTCCGCCAACTGGTGTCCCTCGCCACAAGCCCGGAGGAGTTCCTCCACCTGCTCGACGGCGTTGAGGGTGTCCTTGTCGACGTCCAGCACTTTCCCTCCGGCGACGTGCGCGGGTACAAGGTCGCCGTGGAAGGCGACACCAACGCCGCCGGCGAGCCGATCTGGTTCTCCGGTGCCAAACTCGCCCCCGACCTGTCCTTCCCCAAGATCCGCGAACGCCTCACCGCCATCGATGCCCCGCCCGCAGCGGAGCCGGGCAGCCGACGCAGGCCCAACCCGTGGCACCAGGCCACGGCAGCAGCCGAGCGCATCCTCCACCACCTCGACCACGGCGACGACGAAGCCGCCCAGGCCCACATCGCTGCCCTCGGCGAAGCCATCGACGTCCTGCCGCTGCTCGCCCCCAGCCACCTGCGGCCACATCTGCAGCAGGCCGCCGTCGCCTTCGAGCGCGCAACCCCGCTCCCGCATCCGCGCCCAGCAGGACCAGGCCCGCGCCCTGCGGGGTGCCGTCCGAGCCCTGCGCACCGCGCCGGTCACCAGCGACGGCTCCGGGCTGGCGATGTTCCTCGACATCGCCGTCCTCATCGTCATCGCCACAGCCCGCTGGCACCAAGCCCGCCGGCACGACCAGCAGGTCGCCGCCGCCCACCAGACCCTGGCCCATCTCCAGACCGCCTACCGACAGGCTGCTGCCGGGCCGCTGGCCGCCCTGGCTCAGCGCCAACCACCGGCACGCGCCATGGAACGGCACGCCCAGCGGATCCTCGTGATCCTGCCCGACCACGCCCAACAGGTCCTCGACGACCCTGCCTGGCCCGCACTGGCCGCAGTCCTCACCGAAGCCGAGAACGCCGGCCACGACCCCGAGCAACTCCTCCAGCACGCCGCACGCGAGCGCACCCTCGACGACGCCCGCTCC
Source organism: Streptomyces sp. NPDC004542 (assembly GCF_040610035.1). Classification (NCBI taxonomy): domain Bacteria; kingdom Bacillati; phylum Actinomycetota; class Actinomycetes; order Kitasatosporales; family Streptomycetaceae; genus Streptomyces; species Streptomyces sp. NPDC004542. Next base: position 15,425 of record NZ_JBEXLP010000111.1, on the reverse strand, counting down.
ACCGCCAGGACCCTCACCTGGCGCGTCCAACGCCTCGCCGCCCGGCAGGCTCCCAGCGCCCGAGCACGGGCTGCCCAAGCCCGCACCAGCGTTGCAGCCCGACCGGCACAGCCTGGCCAGACTCCATCCAGCCCGTCACAGCCTGGCCTGGCGGCACCTGCTCGACACCGGTGATGCCGTCAGCGGGCGCGGAGGTACCTGTCGCGTCCACCCTTCAGGTCTCCCACACCGAGGGAACAGCGTCACCGCACCGTGTTGACCAGAGGCTCCAGCAAGTCCAGTGCTTCCTCCCAGCGGAAGCGGTCCGCCGCGCCGCCGGCCCTCGGCCGGTGCGGTTCGCAGGAACCGATCAGGACACCCATCCCCCGTAGCCGGTCCAGGCTCTGCTGGTAGGCGGGGTGGGCGGCCTGGGCGGAGTTCAGGTAGGGCAGTGCCACGGTCGGGATGGCCATGCCGTACGCCTCGCACAGGATGCCCAGGGCGAGGGTGTCGGAGATCCCGGCGGCCCACTTGTTGATCGTGTTGAAGGTGGCGGGAGCCACGGCGATCGCGTCCGCCGGGGGCAGTGGGCGCGGGTCTCCCGGTGAACGCCAGGCGGAGCGGATCGGGTAGCCGGTCTGTGCCTCGATCGCCGTAGCGTCGATGAAGCCAAATCCCTGCGGTGTGGCGATGACGCCGACATCCCAGTTCGCCTCCTGGGCGGCCGTGATCAGCTTGCCGACGTCACGGGCCACGCCTGCCGCGCACACGACGACGTACAGGAAGGGCTTCTTGTCCGGGGCAGTCGGTTCGGTCACGCGGGGACTCCCAGTTGGCGGCTGAAGTGGTGCAGTTCCGGCAGGGTACGTCGGCGGTCGCGGGCGGCCATATCGGCGACCAGGTTGCGGACGTCGGGGCGGCGGATGTCCTGGGCGGCGCAGGTCTCGGCGATCCTCAGGGCTTGGTAGCCGTCGGCAAGGCGGCCCTGCTGGCTGTAGGCGCGAGCCGCTTCGACCCATAGTGCGGCCCGGCGTTCGGGGACCGGGATGTGCCGGCGCATGAGGGGCCGGGCCGCCTGAAGGGCGAGGCCGGCGTCGCCGAAGGCCACCAGGGCGCTCAGCTCGTGCAGGGCGACGTTGGTCGGGCTGAAGGTGGCCCAGGCGTCGGGCCGGTCGAGAGTGACGTACCGCGAGACTTCTTTCGCCTCGGTGAGGAATTCCTTCGTGGCCGCGCGATCACCACGACTGCTGGCCGCGGTCACACCGCGCAGGAGCAGCAGTCCCACGGCGGCAAGGTACTTCGGTGAACGCCGGTCGTAGGAGCCGGTGAGCTGGTCGGCGGTGTGCCGGACCAAGGTGACGGCCTCCGTGGCGTGCTTCTCACGGACCAGCACGTGGGCCTGGACACGGACGCTGGAGGCGAGGACCACCGGATCCCCCGAGCGTTCGGCCTCGGCCATCGCCCGGCCGACGGCGAGCCATGCGTTGCCCTGGTCGTGCTGCTTGAGCAGCAAGCTCGTCGTCGTCTGGTACGCCGTGGCCAGGAGCCGGGACACCGTGTCCCTGTCCGTCGCATCACCGACCGCCACTCGCAGGTCGGCAATCAGGCTCGGGAGAGTGCGCTCCAACTCCGTGTATTGGCAGGTGTGGAAAAGCCTCAGTGCTGATCCGACGCGTTCGTACAAGACGGCCGTGTCCTGTGGGCCACCGGTGCCCGCGGGGCCGGGACCGGGCAGGAGGGCCTGGACGAGGGCGGTGTGCGAGGCCGAAGAGCCGGCCGGGGCCGCGAGCGCTGCGATGCTCGCGGCGAGGAAGGTGCGGCGGTGCATGTCGTCAGCTTCTTGATCGGCGGCGGAGACTTCCTGAGACGGGGCGAGGCCCAACTCATGAGGCGGGATGTTCAGTTCCTGCGCGATGGCGCGTAATACGCGGATGTCCTCCGTGCCGCGACCGCTCTCCAGACGGCTCACCTTGGACTGGTGATACCCGAGCGCTGCGGCCACGTCGTGCTGTGAACGCCGCTGTAACACCCGCGCCCGACGGATCCGGTCTCCGATCCGTCTCGCTTCCCCATGCGCGTCGGCCATCTGCCACGGCTCCTTCCGCCGTCGCTGATCCTGCCTGCTCAATCGAGCATAGATCAGCCGTAGTTGGCCGTGATGCAGCCCCTGCATAAGTCATGCATCGCCCGCGTCAGGGCTCACCACTCACGGCGAGGGACTGGTTGCTTGGTGTGGCCCCACCTACACCGGGAGGCCGCTCATGGAAGCGCACCGCTCTTTCCCTACCCGCGACGCCCGCCGCAGCAAGCCAGGCCCGGCACCAGGCCGTGGACGCGATAACGGGCTGGGGCTCGGGACTGGGCGCCGAGGTGGTGCACACAGCCGATCTGCTGGTCAGCGAGCTCGTCACCAACGCGGTCCAGTACGCCGGCACCGGATCCGTCTCGCTCGCGGTCTGTCTCGACGAGGCCGTCCTGCGGATCGAGGTCTGCGACACGAGCCCGGTCCTGCCCCAGCCGGCTCTGCCCGACGCGGACAGCGAGGGCGGCCGGGGTCTGTTCCTCCTCGCCGCTCTCGCCGACCGGTACCACGCCGAACCGACGAAGAACGGCAAGTGCTGCTGGGCCGAGATCGATCTGACCAGCAAACCCAGCCAGGAAGTCGCCTGTTTCCTGCCCCTCCAGAGGAGTTGATGATGACGACCACCCACGCCCCCGGCGTGGCCGCCGAGGTGATCGCCGTACGCCCCGGGCCGCCGCTCGCCGGCACCGTGAGCGTCGACGGCTCCAAGAACGCCGCTCTGCCGCTCCTGGCCGCCGCGGCGGCCCTCGGTCGCCCGGGCCGATTGAGCAACGTCCCGGACAGCACGGACGTCCAGATCATGCTCACTCTGCTGCACCAGGCGGGTTGGCATGTCACGCAGCCCGTCGGCGAACCAACCACTTACGTGATCCTGCCGACGGAGGCATCTCAACGACTGCCCGATCTGGCGCAGGCAGCCCACATCCGCGCCTCGTACTACCTCGTCCCCGCCCTGCTCGCGCGTTACGGCCAGGCGCGGCTGCCTTGGCCGGGTGGCTGCCGGATCGGTGCGCGCGGGATGGAGCTGCACTTCAAGGTGTACGAGGTGTTCGGCGACCGGAGCCGGCAGAACAGCTCCGGTTACGGCATCGAAGCCCTCAGCTCTCACACGGGCACCGTCTCCATCGCACTGCCCTTCCGCTCTCGCGGTGCGACCGTGGCCGCGACACTGCGCGCCCTCACAACCGGCCGCCCCTTACGGCTGGGCCAACCCAACCTCTCGCCCGAAGTCCTGAGCGTGCTCGACGCCCTGAGTTCGGTGGGCTGGGAGACGCGTGCCAACGAGCATGTACTGACTCTCTCGCCGCCCTCCTCGCCGCCGACTGCCCCCGCTGCCTGGACCGTGCCCGGAGACAAGATCGAGGCAGCCACGCTGGCCTGCGCGATCGCCGCGACGCGCGGTACTGCCCGTATCGACGGCGTGCAGGGCAAGGACGTAGGCCCGTTCGTGGCTGCCCTTCATCAGCTCGGCATCCCCGCACACGCGGAGCCGGGTGGCCTTACTGTCCGCGCGCATGAGACAGCCCCCACTGGTCGTCCCCTGCGGGCCATCGCCTCTCTGAGCCCTGCGGGCCTCGACGCCGACTTCGAACCACCGCTGATGGCACTCGCCCTCGGACTGCCCGGCACGCATCTGTTCGCCGACGCCATCAATCCCGGCCGCCACGGCAACCTGCTGCCGCAGCTGACCCGCCTGGGCGCCCGGATCGAGGAGATCTCCCCCACCGAATGCCGCCTGACCGGGCCCCAGCAGCTAACGGGCGCGGGCGTCGAAGCCACCGACATCCGCACCGGGTCCGCCCTCATGGTCGTCGGCCTCACGGCCCGGGGCGTCACCACCATCGGCGGCCTCGACCAGCTGCGCCGCGGCCACGCCGACCTGTCCGGCAAGCTGCGCATCCTGGGCGCCGACATCTGCGAGGTCACCCCATGACCACCGACGGTCGGAACCTGCGCCAGATCGTCGCCACGACCGACGTCCATTCCGCTTTCGACAACGCCGCGCCCTTCCTGACCCACCTCCACGCGCTGCGCCCGACCTCGCTCATCGTGGACTGCGGCGACTTCTTCGAGGGCAGTGGGTACTACCGCCTCGGTCGCGGCACGATCGAGCGCGAGATCCTGCTCGGGCTGTACGACGTGCTGGCCCCTGGCAACCACGGCTGGCCCCACCACTTCGAACCCGACCTTCACCGGCGCACTGTCTGCGCCAACGCCGTCGATGCCAACACTGGCGACGCTCTCTTCAGCCGCCTGCACATCGCCGACATCGATGGACGGCGCGTCGGCGTAACCGCCGTAATCGGTCAACAAGCCTTCCACTCGATCCCGGCCGCCCAACGAGCCGGCCACTGCGTCACCGATCCCCTGCAGGCCCTGCGCGAGGTGATTCTCGCCCACGTTCACGAGGTGGACAGCTGGGTTCTGCTCAGCCACTCCGGCTTCGACGAGGACCGGAAACTCGCGGCGGCTTGTCCGTTCCTCGACGTGGTCTTCGCCGGGCACTGCCACAGCGATCAGTACGGGCCCGTCCGAGTCGACGGCACCCTGGTCGTCAAGGGTCGGGAGCTCGCCGAAGGCTATGCGATCGCCACGCCCGTGGGCGCGGGATGGGGCGCGGGCACTACATCCTTCCCGGATCAGGTCCCGAGCTTCGTCCCTGCGGAGCTTGCGGGCCTGCGCTCACGCATCGAGGACGTCGGACAGCAGCTGGCCGCCGTCCTCGGCGCCATCAGTCCGACCTACCGCCACCAGCCCCTCGACCGGCGCAACGTGCTCCTGGACCTCGCCGCCCGCCTGCGTACGGCACTCGGGGCAGACACGGTCATCCTCAACGAGACGGCACTACGCGCCGTACCACTCGGCGACACCCTCACCCAGGGCCACCTGCTCTCCATCGAACCGTTCGCCAACCAGCTGGTGCACGCCCACGTACCTGAGCTGGCACGCAGCGACCTCCCCGGCTGGCTGTCACATCTGACCACCCAGACCGGCCCGCTCGTCACCGCCCCCGATCCCTTGCCGGATGCCGTCACCACCGTGCTGACCACCGACTACCTCGCCGACACCTACCTCGGCGAGCGCACGCACGAGGCCGGCCTGCGTCTGGACCAGGCTGTCCAGCACGTCCTCACCGCCCCCGACACCGCGGAAGGAGGCAGTTAATGATCCTCACCGGCCCGGAGATCACCGCAGCCGCTCACGACGGCCGCCTCCGCATCACCCCCTTCGCCGCCGACCAGGTCAACCCCAACAGCTACAACGTGCGTCTGGGCCCCGCCTTGATCACGTACACGAGCGCGGTCCTGGACGCCCACCGGCCCAACCCCACCCGCGAAACCACCATCGGCCCGGACGGGCACGTCCTCCAGCCAGGCGAGCTCTACCTCGGCCACACCCTCGAAGAGGTCGGCTCCGACACCTTCGTCCCGCTGCTGTTCGGCCGCTCCTCCGTCGGCCGCCTCGGCCTGTTCGTCGAGATCACCGCACCCATCGGCGACATCGGCTTCCACGGCCAGTGGACGCTCATGCTCACCCCGATCCGACCGCTGCGCGTGTACGCCGGCATGGCGATCGGGCAGATCATGTTCTTCCTCTCCACCGGCGCCATCGACCTCTACCGCGGCAAGTACCAGGCCGCCGCAGGACCGCAGCCCTCCGCCTACTGGCGTGACCTCACCCGACTCCGGGCGGTGGCCTCGTGATCCTCACCGGCCCCGCCATCGCAGCCGCCGTCCAGGCCGGCGAGATCACCATCGACCCGTACGAGCCCAGCCGCGTCTCCCCCAACGCCTACGACTGGCGCCTCGGCAACACCATCCGCGTCTGCGACGGCGACCTCGACGCCGCAATGCCCACCACCTTCACCGAGCAGTCCATCCCCGACGCCGGCCTAGTGCTGCGCCCTGGCCTGCTGTACCTGGGCATCACGCTGGAGCGGACTGGTTCGGAGACGTACGCGCAGATGCTGAACGGCGACCGCACTACCGGCTCCCTGGGCATCTGGGTCCACGTGTCGGCTCCGCTCGGACACCAGGGCCATGCGATCCGCTGGACACTGGAGATCCGCGCCACCCGACCGGTGCGCGTGTATCCGGCCATGACCTTCGGCAAGCTCGTCTTCCTCACCACCTTCGGCGCCCCGGCCAGCTACCAGCAGCAGCCGGCCAAGTACGCGTCCACGGAAGGCATCGACATCTCGCGCCTCTACGAGGAGATCGACGGAGGAGTGCGATGAACGCCAGCTCGGCCACCGGCCCGATGGCCGCCACCTTCCTGGATCTCCCCGCCGGAAGCCCCGGCGGCAGCGTCGTGCTCTTCCTCGACCTCTACACCGGCGAGCAACCCCTCATCCCGGCCCGCGCCTTCATGCTCGCACCACCTGGTCACGCTCCCCGTCCACCCGCCGGCCTCAACCTGCTCCCCGCAGCAGGCAAATGCCTGGAAGGAGCAGCCTTCAGCCGCTACGTCACCACCCTGCGCAGAGCGCTTACAGCCACGCTCGATCCCACACGGATCGACGTCCTCCACTTGCAGCACCTCGCGTTCGGCGCCACCCCAGCCCTCATCCGCGCCCTACCCGCACACCCCCGGATCGCCCTCGTCCACGGCACGGACCTGCTCTTCGCCGAGACCCACCGAGACCAGCTCCAAGTGCTGCGCGAGACAGCCAGGGCCGCCGACGCCATCGTGGTCCCCACCAACGCAATGGCCGACCGCCTCCTTAAGCTCGCCCCGCAGATCGAACGCCGCAAGATCACCCACATCCCCTGGGGCATCCCCGACCACCTGCTTACCGCCCCGCCCGCCCGGCCGGCACGCACGTCCACCAGCCACCTGCGGATCCTGTACGCAGGACGCCTGACCGCCGAAAAGGGTGTCGCGGCCCTGATCAAGAGCCTGGCTCCCGTTCCCGGTGTCGAGCTGAGCGTCGCAGCGCCCAAAGCCCAGTTCCACGCACTGGCGCCACTGCTGCAACGAGCCGGCGTACGAGTCCGCTACCTCGGCTGGCTCCGCCGCCCACAGCTATGGAGAGCCTTCACCGAACACGACGTACTAGCCGTGCCGTCCACCACCCTGGAAGCCATGGGACTCGTCGCACTGGAAGCCCAAGCATGCGGGCTCCCCGTCCTCTACCAGCCCGTCCCCGGCCTCAACCAAGCCCTCGCCGCTTCCGGCATGGCCACCGACTTCACTCACTCCGCCGCACTCGCGCGCGACCTCGACCGGCTGCGAAGGACACCCGGGCTGATGACCGCCCTCCGGCAGGCGGGCTATGCCAACGCGGCACGCTATCCCCTCTCGGCGACCGCACGATCCCTGACCGACCTAGGCCGACAGCTCACCTGAACCGACCGCCAGACGACCCGACACGTCACTACCCGAACCGCTCCACGAACGTCACTACGCTGACCGACGGGACACCCCGGCGAAGAGGGAGACCATGACGTACGACCGCGACCGCATCGAAGCCCTGCTCGACGAGGGAGTCCGCGACAAGGTATACCCGGGCGCCGTGTGGGCCCTCGGCGACGCCACCGGCACCCTCGCCCGGGGCACCACCGGCGTCCTCGACCCCGACGAGCCGGAGGTGCCGATGCGCACCGACACCGTCTTCGACGCCGCCAGCCTCACCAAGATTCTGGCCGTCTGGTCATCCATCGGCGCCCTGTGGGAGGACGGAACCCTCGACCTCGACCAGCCGCTCGGCAGCTTCTGGCAGGAGGTCACCGGACACCCACTCGGATCCGTCACCGCCCGGCAGCTGCTGACGCACACCGCCGGCGTCCCACTGCGAGCCCAGCTGAAGAACCTTTACGGCACCAACCCCCAGGAGATCCGGCGAGGCGTCCTCCGTGAGCAGCTCCACCGACCTCCGGGTGAGGCAGTCGAGTACACCGACCGGGCCGCCCTCATCCTGGGCTATCTCGCCGAACACCTCTCCGGCCAGCCCTTGGACCAACTGGCCACCACCCGCACCTGGCTCCCACTGGGCATGACCTCCACCCGCTTCGGCCCCTTGCCCGCCAGCCTCGCGGCGCGCTGCGCGCCCACCGAACTAGACCAGGACACCGACACCCACCTCAAGGGAGTCGCCCACGACTTCTCGGGCCGCCTCTTGGGCGGCGTCTGCGGCATCGCCGGCGCCTTCACCGTCCTCGACGACCTCGCCGTCTTCCTCCAGTACATGCTCGCCCCTGCCGCTTCCCAGTTCCGGGCTGGTTTCGGGAGCGAGTGGGTGACCCACTCTCTGACGATCCAGACGGGCCAGCTCCAGCCTGCTCGTGGCCTGTTCTGGCACCCCGCTCCCGGCACGACCGCCGACGAGGACGCCTGGGTCCACTACGGCTTCACCGGCACAGGCATGTGGATCTCCACCACCAAGGACCGCTGGGCGGTTCTCCTGACCAACAAGCTCTACTACACAAGGGATCGTGGGCCATTGACCGAGGTTCGCAACACCTTCCGTGAACTCGCCTTCAACTGATGTGTCAAAACGGAACCTAGGCCCCATCCGACGTCCGGTGTTGAGCGCAACGCTGCCCGCCCACCCGCTAGACGGCTGACCGTATTCGGACAGCGGACACACGGTGCGATGCAGCTGAGACCGAACCAGCGCTGCCAATGCGACGGAGATAACAGGATCGGCTCCGGTGGCCCACCCATTTCGTCCAGCTTAGCGTGGAATACACCGCTCTTCAGATAGGGGTGATGTCAGTGCCATAGGGAAGACTCTGGGTGTGGGGGAGGGAGACTCATGACTGACCAGCAAAATTGCTCTGACCAGCGCATACCTGCTCCGAATGGTTGCCGATGGTGTGGGCTTGAGGCGCGGGAGCATGCGCAGCGCTGGAAGCCTCCGGTGGGCTGGCACAAGTGGGAACCGCCGACATTGGAACAACGCAAGGAACGCATGCTCGCACGGCGGCGGCGCCGCGGCGGTACCAGTGAGACCAGGTCAGCGCTGCGCGCTCTTACCCTGCGGCCAGCTTTCTGATCTCGCCGAAGATCTCCCGCAGCTGTGCGGGCACCTGATCAGGGCTGGTGAGCGTGCTCACCAGCCCGAACATCATGTCGGGTTTGCCGCTGGGCCCGTTCGGGCTGTCGTTGCGGAGCATGTTCAGCACTTCCTTGCTGAACTTCTTGCCGCGCTGAGCGGTGAAGTCGTCCGTGGTCCACGGCTCGCCGTCCTTCGGCCAGAGCTCATTGGCGGTCGCGGCCCACAGGTCGTCCGGGAACAGTTCCTCCAACTCATTGAAGGCGTCCGGCTCGCCCACGAAACGGACGACCTCACTGAAAGCACTGCCGAAGAACTGCTGGAGTCGGGCTTCCTTGAAGAGCCCCTTGGGCAAGGTGCGGCTGTCGGCGTCCACCATGAGCATCACGGAGCGGCCATGCGCGACCAGATAGTGAGCGAGGTGCAGGGCCCCCTCATTGTTGAAGCACGCCCACAAGGCGATGCCGGCCGACTGGAGAGACTGGCCCTCCGACAGCCGGAACAGCATGGGGATCACCCGCTGTTCGGTGTCGCCCTCGACAGCCAGAAAGCAACGCTCATGCAGCAGAACAGAGTTGCGAAGGCCGACTGCCGCGGCCATGCGCCCCAAGTGCACGTCGATGTCGTCGTGGGTGTCGGCCCCAAGCCGCTCGATCACCGTCCGTCCGTACTCCAGTCGCAGATGCACGACGTCGGCGATGTCGACACCGTCGATAAGGTTCATGGAGTGGGTGGCGACGATTACGTTCACATGGGGCAGCGCGCTCTGGTCACGGATGAGCTGCATGATCTTGCGCTGGTGACCGTAGTCGAGGTGCGTGTCCGGCTCGTCGTAGATCACGATCGTCTGTACCGGAGGCGGGACATCCTCGGCGGCCTCAGGGTCAGCTGAAGAGTCGACGTCGGCGAACTCCTCGCGTGTGAGCAGCTGGCTGTTCCACTCCCAGATCGCCAGGGAGATACGGCGTGCGCTACCTAGGCCGGAACGATCCAGGCCCACGGTCTCGCCCTTCGTACGGGCGATTCGCAGCGGCGCACCCCGGAAACCGTGAGTGAACGAGACCACAGGCTCGACATCAACATCAGTGAGGTCGTCGCAACGGCTCTGAATGTGCTCGCACAGAGACCGGGCGTCGTCCTGAAGTCGCTCCTTGATCCCGGCCTCGATCGACTGCAACTGGCCCTCAAGCGTGGGGTCCGCCATATGGGCCTGGTAGCGGCCCATCAGCGCGGTCTTCACCGCAGCGTCGGGATCGGCCGACTTCCCGTCAAACGGCATCAGCCGGGGCATGCGGCGCTCCATCTCCCTCGGAGCAGGAACCCAGCCCGACATTGGGGCGTGAGCCATGCCGTACCTGCATAGGGCTGGCTCGATGTCGCCGCGCTTTATGGACGACAGCTCAGGAAGCAACTGCTTGGCGAGGGCTCTCACCTCGTTGAGGGACAGTTTGGAAGGGTCTCGCAGTCGTTCGTCGTCCGCGAGCGGCGCCCAGCACTCAAGGACGGGGTCCTCACCGTTGACAGCGCGCCGCCGTACGCGCAGCTCCTCGGTCGGGAAGCCGAACGTTTCCAACTCCCAAGAGTCGAGGGTGAACTGCCCCTCCACCCATGTGGTCGAACACCGCAGGAGAGGCGCCGAGTCATCGACGTCCACGCCATCCGAAGCGTCGAGCTCGTATGTACGATCGTCCTCGGTCAACTGCTCATTGCCCACAAGGAACGCCAGCGCGGCAAGCACCGCGCTCTTACCGCCGTCGTTCTGGCCGGCGAGGATGGTCGGTGTGCTGACCGGAATGTCACGGACGTCCTTGAGGGATCGGAATCCGCACACGGTGAAGCTGTGCAGGTGCACCGTTCTCAGCCGCTCCGTTCCCTAGCGCCTCGGGGCAGACGGAAGCCACCAGGGGCGCCTCGCCCCAGACATTGACCTGGGCAACAGCCAACCCAGGCGCATCATCTTATGTCTTGTGGAGATAGCCTGTTGGCGCTGTGAACGGATCTGACCGATTCAGACCGACACCGAGCGAAGCCTGCCTGCCTCGGGCTCAACGTCACGGCTGACGGGGCCTTCATCGCCCCCGAACCGCACCACGCCCGCGTCCTGTTCTCAGGCATGCAGCCGTCCTGAGCAGTGTCCACACATGGGCGGGCAGGCCCGTCTACGATCAGCCGCCATGGACTGGCTGGAGCGGATAGCGAAGCTGAGGCAGTGGACCAGGAGCGGTACCCGCGCTCCGCACAAGCCGCTGCTGCTCCTGTACGCCCTCGGCCGGTTCCAGGATGATGCCGACGGCGGCCTGCGATACACCGCGGTGGAACAGGACTTGCAGCGCCTGCTGACCGAGTACGGCCCGCCCAACAAGACGACACCCGCCTACCCCTTCCACCACCTGGCCAGCGACGGCGTATGGGAAGTCCGCACCGATCGCGGACCGGGAAGCCCTGGAAGCGGGGTACGGGACCTTCGCGAGACAGGCGCCACCGGGCAGCTAGCGCCGGACTTGAGAGCGGCGCTGCGACGCGAACCGGACCTGCTCGGCAGAATGGCGCGATTGCTGCTCGACCTACACTTTCCACCCTCCCTGCACCGAGAACTGTGCGAAGCCGTCGGCCTGGAACTGGAGCCAGCGGAGGCCGAGCAGCTCTCGGCCGTACGCAGGCAGCGGGACCGGAGGATGCGGGAGCTGGTGCTGACCGCCTACGAGTACCGGTGCGCCTTCTGCGGATACGACGGCAGGATCGCCGCGGTGCCCGTCGGACTGGAGGCCGCCCACGTGCGCTGGTGGGCGTTCGGAGGCCCCGACGAGATCGAGAACGGGCTATGCCTGTGCTCGCTGCACCACAAGCTCTTCGACAAGGGCGTCCTCGGTGTGGGGGATGACCAACGCATCCTTGTCTCGCAACGCTTCGTCGGCCACAGCCCCGCCGCCCGCGAGTACGTCATAGCCCTCGCGGGCCGCCCACTCATCGGCCCACAGCCCGGCTCGCGCCCTGTTGCCGCAGCTCACTGCGACTGGCACGCCCGACAGGTCTTCCACGGCGAACCGCGCCCTGCCACGGCTACCTGACCCCGACAGCCACGCAGGAGACACCCCCTTCACAGAACGTGCGTTCGACCTGAAAGATGGGCACGGTCGCGTGCCAGTTCGGTACGTCGCTCGTTAGGCAGCGCAGTCGAAGCGCAGAGCGGGCAAGCGCTGGTGGCCCTTGCCCAACTGCTACGGGAGGGGACCCATGGGCGATCGCAGCACCATCGAGTGGACTGAGGCGACCTGGAATCCGACCACCGGTTGCGATCGCATCTCTCCCGGGTGCGACAACTGCTACGCCCTGACCTTATCCAGACGCCTCAAGGCGATGGGGGTGGCGAAGTACCAAGCCGACGGTGACCCCAGGACTTCCGGTCCCGGCTTCGGCCTCACCCTCCATCCGGACACGCTGGCCATCCCCCGTCAGTGGAAGACCCCCCGCATGGTCTTCGTCAACTCAATGAGCGACCTGTTCCACGCCAAGGTCCCCTTGGACTTCGTACAGCAGGTCTTCCAGGTAATCGCCCACACTCCACAGCACACCTATCAACTCCTGACGAAGAGGGCCCGCAGGCTCCGGCGACTGGCAGGCCAACTCGACTGGCCTCCCAACCTCTGGATGGGCGTCTCCGTCGAGAACGCGGATCACCTGGATCGCATTGATGACCTGCGGCAGGTGCCAGCCGCGGTGCGGTTCTTGTCCTGCGAACCACTGCTCGGCCCTCTGACAGGTTTGCGCCTGGACGGCATCGGCTGGGTGATCGCAGGTGGCGAATCCGGCCCCCAGCACCGCCCCGTGCAAGAGGAATGGCTAGTCGAGATCCGCGATGCCTGCAACGACGCCGACGTGCCGTTCTTCTTCAAGCAGTGGGGTGGCCGCACCCCCAAGTCCGGAGGCCGTGAGCTCGCCGGCATCACGTGGGACCAGATGCCGCCCCGGCTGCGCGTGGCAGCAGTGCAGTAACGGCCAATCTCCAACGAACCCCATACGCGCTCTGGTGGCATATGGCAACGGTGTGTGACCCTCTCCCCAGCGGGGCCGTATGGGAGTAGGGGGAGCGGTCATGGCCGTACCGAAGGATGCCGTGTGGGAACGCGATCCGCACACGGCCGCCAAACACGACTTACTCAAGCGGTACTTGGAAGCGTGGGCGCCGATTCTGCTGTCGCGGAACGACGTGATCACCTACGCAGAAGGGTTCGCGGGGGCCGGCGTCTACAAGCAGGGCGAGCCCGGATCTCCCGTCGTCGCCTATGAGGTCTTCGCCCGCGCTCTGCATCGTTTCCCGAAGCGCATGCGTCTGATCCTCATGGAGGAAGACCACCGACGGGTGGAAGAATTGCAGCGCCAGATGACCCTCGCTCAGTCGAGGCACGCAGACGACATCACGGCACGTCTGTCGGTCGACATCGGGCAGGGGGACTTCCACCCGGCCCTCCTGAGCAAACTGCAGAGCACCGGCAGGCTGGGCAAGCCCCTCTTCGTCCTTCTGGACAGCTTCGGTGGGCCCGACATCCCGTACTCGCTCCTGCATGAACTCGGCCGCTACCGAAGCACCGAAGTCATGGTCACCTTCGAACCTGCCTTCCTCACCCGGTTCGCCGAGAGGCACGACGGCCACCGGCAACTCGGCGACGAAGCCTTCGGCAGCCAGGAGTGGCAAGACGTATTCCGGCAGCCCTCCTCGCACAAGTTCACGTTCCTGCGCGAGCAATACCGGGCCACGCTGCGCCAGGCCGGTTTCACGCACACGCTGTACTTCGAGATGGTCGACGAGGGCGGCAGGAAGCTCTACCTGATCTTCGGCACCCAGCACGAGCGAGGATTGGAGAAGATGAAGGACGCCATGTGGAAGGTGGACCCTTCCTACGGCGTCCGCTACCGCGACCCCAGGGACACCGAACAGCAGATGCTGGATCTCGTATTCGAACCGGATACGGCTCCGCTACGACGGATCCTGTACGACTTCATATCCGAAGCGCCCAAGGGGCGAACCGTCCCGGAACTCCAGCGCTACACCCTCTTGGAGACCGTCTACCGGCCCGGCCAAGTGATCACGGCCGTCCGACAGCTACGTGAGTCGGGCGCCGTGACGACGGAACCTCGTGCCATCAACGCCAAGACCCGAGTGAGCGCGGCGGCGAAGCCGCCAAGTACCGGTCCGTCGGGCGAGCAGGGTGCCCTCTGGTGAGAGGCCACGAGGGCACATCCAGGGCACATGAGCCCGGGAAACGGCGTTGACCCGTGAGAACTGCCGAGGAGTGTTTCCGCAGGTCAACGCACGCTTCACAGAGAAACCCCAGGTCAGTGCCCCGCCCCTCCCAATCGCTGCACGAGTGGCAGGACTTCAGCCACCGGCTGCATGAGGCGGGGCACCAGCCGTACTGCCTGGTGTGGCCCTGATCGGCTCTGAGCTGGGGCTTCTCGCGGATCGGGCGGGGTCTTCGGGCCTCGCCCTTTTGGGTGCCGGAGGGGGCCGTCAGCAGGGCTCCGTCGTTCTCGTGATCGGTCCGACGTGGCCGGTATGGGTCTGATACCCGAACTGGGCCGTGATGGTGACGTGCTGGACCGGCAGGTACGCGTGCAGGCACGGCTCCCGGTGATCATGGAGTGTCGAATTCACCGATTTAGCTGCGTGGCCTCCCCGATCCGCGCTGCCTGCGGGGCCGGCGTCACTCGCTGTCGTATGTCCTGGCTCTGGCCGCCTGCGCGGTCCTGGCCGGAGCGAAGTCCCTCACCGCCATCGCCGAGTGGGCCGCCGATGCCTCTGACCAGCTCCTTCTCTACTGCGGGGCCACGCTGCGCGATCCGGACCGGCCCTACCGGGCGCCATGCGAGGCGACCGTGCGCCGGGTACTGCAACGCATCGACGGCGACGCGCTCGACGCGGCGATCGGCGGCTGGCTCACCGCGCGTGCGGACGCTGGCCACAGCGCCGACCAGGACGAACACCCGCCGTCCCGCCCGGTGCGGGCGGCAATCGCGATCGACGGGAAATCCTTGCGCGGTGCTGTCCGTGCCGACGGCCGCCGCGTCCATCTGCTCTCCGCGCTGCGCGGCGACGGCATCGTGCTCGCCCAGCGCGAGGTCGACGCCAAGAGCAACGAGATCACCGCGTTCCGGCCGCTGCTTCACCCGCTGGACCTGACCGGTGCGGTGGTGACCTTCGATGCGCTGCTGACCCAGACCGACCATGCGAAGTACCTGGTCGAGGAGAAGAACGCGCACTACATCGCCGTGCTCAAGGGCAACCAGTGCGCCACGAGGCGCTTTGACACATCCCCGCCGAAGGCGGGACAGACTCGAAGGGAGGTCTGCTGGGTCCGATGGCTTACC
>NZ_JBEXLP010000110.1:0-22254 GCF_040610035.1 Streptomyces sp. NPDC004542 | reverse complement strand
GGGCCGGGCGCGGCGCCGGGGAGAGGGCGTCCGGGCGGCGGAGCGACGGGCCGGCACCGGAGGGAGGGGGCGGCACGGACGACGACGGGCTCGGCGGCGAAGCTCGCCGTGTCGAGCTGGCGCGGGACGACGAGGGCCTCGGCCGCCGGCATCCCGGGGAGGACGGCCTCGACGGCGATGCCTTCCGTCCCGGACGCACTCGTCATGGGGCGGCTCAGCAGGGTGACCCGGCCTCCGCCGGGCAGGGGCACGACCACCGCGGCCCGCTGCGCGCCGGAGATCAGCTCGGTGGCCTTCTCCAGGAGCACGGCCTGGTCACGCGGGCGCAGCTCGCGGGCCAGCTCCTCCACGGCGACGCCGTGGCAAGGGCCGGCGGCGGTTCGGGGCTCCGCCGCCAGGTACGCCCTCAGCAGCGCGCGCTCACGCTCGGAGCTCTGCCCCAGCAGCCGCCGCTCGATGGCCGCGGCCGCCTTGCGCAGCACCGCGCCCAGGCCCGGGGTGTCGGCGCTGCGTGGATAGCCCATGCACAGCACCCCCTCGATGCGCGCGCTGAGCGGGTCGCGGACCGGCAGCGCGAGGCAGGCGCTCTGCTGGGAGCGCTCGGCGAAGTGCTCGGCTCCGTAGACCCGGATGAGCCGCCGCTCCGCCAGGGCCAGCCCGATGCCGTTGGTACCGGCGACCTGTTCGGCGAAGACGAAGCCCGGGACCGTCTGGATCGCCGGGAGGCTGCCGACCAGCGACGCCCGTCCGAACCGGCGCAGCAGGACCGTGCCGTTCGCATCGGCGAGGGAGATGTTCATCTCGCTGCCGGAGAACTTGGTCTGCAGCCGGTCGAGCACCGGCACCGCCGCGTGGACGACCCGTCCGCCGGGATCGAAGTCCTCCCGGAAGGGAAGATCGTGCTGGTCGGGCGAGAGTCCCAGGGACCGGCAGCGCTGCCAGGAGCTCAGGATCGACGTCCGTACGCCCGTCTCGACCGGCTCGCCCTGTAGGAACCGCTCTCGGAAGAGGGCGGGACCCGTGCCGTCTGTCGCACGTCCCGCCGGTTGCGGTTCTCCGCCGGACCGGACCACGCTTCACCCCACTCACACCCGAAATAATTTACTTTTCACTCGATTTACAGAAAAGTATGGTATTGACGAGGATACGGGCATTGCGGATACGAGTCACGGTGGGCAAGGTCCGTCACAGCACCGCGACAGGTGTGACGGGCGAGCCCGTTCCGCCCGGCACGTTCAACGGCGCCACGACGAGCAGGAACGCGTACCGCCCGGCCTCGGCGGTCGCGGCGGAGAGGGCCTCCAGGTCGAGGTTGTCCAGCAGGGGCACCCCCATCGCGGCGACGGCCAGCGCGTGCACCGGCGAGTGCACCCCGTCGACGGGCGAGGGCCTCACGTCGCTGTCGCCGTCACCCCCGAGCAGCGCGATCCCCCGCTCGGCCAGCAGCGGTACGGCGTCCACGTGGAAGCCCGCGCCGGCCGTGCCGGGATCCCAGGCACCGAGTTCCCGACGGCGGCGGACCTGCCCGGAGCGCAGCAGCAGCGCGTCGCCCTCGCCGATCGTCACGCCGAGCGCCTCCTCCGCGGCGATGACGTCCCGTGCGTGCACCGCCTGTCCCGGCTCCAGCCAGCGGACCCCGAAGACGGCGGGGAGATCGAGGAGCACTCCTCTTGTCACCAGGGGCCCGAGCGCGGACACCGTGCCGAAGCGGGCCCCCGCGGCATCGACCGCCTCGCGCGCCGTCCGGCCGTCGTAGAGCCGGCCTCGATAGGCGATGTGGCACAGCGCGTCGAGATGGGTGACGCCCTTGCCGTGGTAGTCGACGGCGACGAAGTCCTTGTGGGTGGAGGGTTCCGGGCGCTCCACGTCACCGAGATCGGTCATGTGGTGCAGGGCGGGCCTGGGGTTGTCGGGGCCGGCCCGGGTGTTCCAGGGCAACGCCATCGGCACGACGGTGCCGGACCGCACCGCGGCCACGGCCCGCCGCACGTGGTCCCCGGTCACCCGGTTCCAGGCCCCGCGGTCGGCCGGGAACCACCTCCCCCAGGTGCGCACCGCCTCGAACACGGCGTCGAACTCGGGGCGGGAGACGGCCGGCCCGTTCCCGCCGCCGGAAAGCCTCGGGCCGGGGGCGTCCCCGGGGCTCGGGCGCATCCGCACTCACCGTCCCGGCCCCATCAGCGCTCCACTCCGCGGTCGCCGCCGACAGCGCGGTGCCGCGACACCGGATTGCCCCTCGGGGAAGCCGCGGGCACCTCCTCGGGGTCGAAGATCTCGTCGCCGTACAGGTCCTGGAGCCAGTTGCCCTGGTAGATGGTGTCGAGATAGCGCTCGCCGAGATCGGGGGCGATGGCCACCGCGGTCAGGCCCCGTGTGCCGTGCTGGGCGAGCCAGTCCGCCGCGCCGCTGACCACCGTCCCGGTGGAGCCGCCGAACAGGAATCCGCGGCGGGCCAGTCGGTGGCAGGTGCGGATGGTGTCCGCTTCCTCGACCCGGACGACGTCGTCGACGTAGGACTCGTCGAGCAGCGGCGGACGCATGCTCATGCCCAGGCCGGGGATCATCCGGCGGCCGGGCTCGCCGCCGAAGGAGACGGAGCCCACGCTGTCCACGGCGACGATCCGCACCGGCCGGTGCCACTTCCGGAAGTAACGCGCGCAGCCCATCAGGGTCCCGGTCGTGCCCGCCCCGACGAACAGCACGTCGAGCCGCGGGAAGTGGCCGGCGATCTCCGGTGCCGTGGTGCGGTAGTGCGCCCGCCAGTTGCCCGCGTTGGTGTACTGGCTGAGCCACACGTAGCGGTCGTCGGACGCGCACAGCGCGCGGACGTAGTCGATCCGTTTGCCCAGGAAGCCGCCGTTGGCGTCCAGGTCGGAGACGATGTGCACCTCGCTGCCCAGCGCCTCCATCAGGAGCCTGGTCGACAGGTTGCAACGGGAGTCCGTCACGCACAGGAACCGGTAACCCTTGCTGGCGGCGATCACGCTGAGCGCCACACCCAGGTTCCCGGACGAGGACTCGACCACGATCGAGTCCTCGGTGAGCAGACCGTCTCGCTCTGCTGCCTCCACCATCTCGTTCGCGGCCTTCAACTTGATGGAGCCGGCGAAGTTGAAGCCCTCGCACTTCAGGTGGAGACGACACCCGAGGACCGGCTCGAGGTCGACGAACAGATGACTTTCGTTGAAGGCGTGGGGAGCGGATATGACAGGCACGGTGGGCCTCCGGATGCCAGAGCCGAGCGGGTTCGCCTCAGCCGTACCGGCGCAGGTCGTGGAAGAAGTCGTCGATGAGGCGGAGCTGACCCGCGCGGGCCACTTCGTCGTAGACGTACTTGCCGACGGCGAGGTCGAGGACGCCGAGTCCGAAGGGTGAGAAGATCACCGGCCGGTCGGACGGCGGGGTGAGCCGGCCGCTCATGACGTCGTCGAGGGTGCCGTCCAGGAAGTCACGGTTGCCCGTGATCTGTTCGGCCAGGTGGGGAGAGGTGTCGGCCTTCAGGCAGTGCTCGACGTCGTCGACGATGTTGGCCGAGGACAGCAGGATCTCGGGGGCGAGATCGCGCAGGGAGATGTGCAGGACCAGGGGGTTGTGGGCGAACCAGGCCGGGTCGCCGACGTGGGGTTCGCCCGCGATGGTGGCGAAGACCACGAGGTCGCTGGAGCGGACGAGTTCCTCGGCGCCGCGGTGGACCGTCACCCGGCCGGGGGCGCCGCTCTGCTCCAGGTAGCCACGGAAACCGGCCGCGCTGGCGGCGGAGACGTCGTACACGCCCGTCTCGTCGAACGCCCAGCCGGTGCCGGTCAGGAACGTGTGGATGTAGCGGGCGATCAGTCCCGTGCCGAAGAAGCCGACGCGTTCGGGGCGGGGCCGGTCGCGGCTGAGCCGGTCGGCGGCCAGCGCGGCGGAGGCCGCGGTTCTGGTCGCGCTGATGATGGAGCTCTCCAGACAGGCGAACGGGTAACCCGTGTCGTGGTCGTTGAGGATGAGGACCGCGGAGGCCCGGGGCAGTCCCGCACCGACGTTGGCAGGGAAGCTGGAGATCCATTTCAGGCCGTCGACGTGGACCGACCCGCCGACGGAGGCCGGCAGCGCGATGATCCGGTCCGCGGGACGGTCCGGGAAGCGCAGGAAGTACGACGGGGGGTTCACCGACCGGCCGGCGCCGTGCAGCCGGTAGGTGGCCTCGACGAGCTCCACGATCTGCTTCTCGCGCCCGCTCAGCGCCTGCTGGACCTGGGCGCCGGGGATCACCGCGAACGTCGGCGCCGGGCGGGAGCCGGACCTCTCCGGGCTGGGTGACAGCGAGTGGGTCATCGCCGGCTCGCCTCCGGGGTCGGGCAGCCGTCGGGCAGCCGCCGGGGCTCGGCCATGCCGACCAGTACCTGACGGTCTCCGCTGAAGGCCTCCCTGCTGTGCGCGGTGCGGATGTTGTCGACGAGCATGAGGTCGCCGGCCTGCCAGGGCTCGCGCCGGGTGTGCTCCTCATAGGTGGTGTTGAGCAGCCGGACGAGGTCCTCGCCGATCGGGGAGCCGTCGCCGAAGCGGGTGTTGAACGGCAGCGCGTCCTCGCCGTAGACGTCCACCAGGTACTCGCGCACCTCCGGGGCGAGCGTCCACTCGTTGAGGAAGGCGATCTGGTTGAACCAGCACCGTCTGCCGGTGAGCGGGTGCCTTACCACGGCGCTGCGCCGCTGCCGGGTGTGCAGGGACCCGTCGGGCTGCCAGGCGAAGTCGATGGCGTGGGCGCGGCAGTACTCTTCGACCGCGGCGCGGTCGTCGGTGCCGAAGGACTCCGTGAGGGACGCACCGATCTCGTCGTTGTAGGCCCGGGTCAGCAGCCAGCCCTCGTGCTCGAAGCGTTCGGTCACCTCGGTGGGCAGCGCCCGCAGCACGTCCTCCGCGTCGGCCACCGCCGTCGCCCCGCCCTCGCCGGGCGCGGTCAGGCACGCGAACAGCATCAGGCCGGGCACCTCGACCGCGTAGCTCAGCTCGTGGTGCATGCACATCGGCTGGTTCGCCGGCCAGGCCGTGGAGGAGTACACCCCCGCGCCATGGGCCTCGCGGGGCGCGAAGGCCTCCCTCTCCGTCATCAGGTCGCCGGCGAGGGCCGCGAACACGGCACCGGCCCCGGTCGCGTCCCGCAGTCCCAGCCCCCGGACGAGCAGCGCGCCGTGCTCGGTGACCTGGGCGCGCAGCGCCTCGCGGTGCTCCGCCGCCCAACTCGACGCGTCCCCGGGGGAGGCGACCCGCAGGATCGGGGGTCTGTCCGGCTGGAGCCGCACGTCGAGCGGTGCTGCCAGGGGTGGTGAGGACGACATCTCTGGTTCCTTTCGGTTGCCCTGCGGGAAGTGACGGGAGGTTCAGGAGGAGGCCAGCGGTTCGACGGCGCCCAGGACGGCCCGGGCTGCCTCGGCCGGCCGGGTGCGCAGGAAGTAGTGGCCGCCGTCGGCGAGTTCGTGCAGCTCCACGCGTTCGGCGAGGAGCTGCCAGTCGTGCCAGCGGCCCGCGTGGCCGGCGGTGTTGGGATCGTCGGCGGCGACGACCACGGTGACCGGCGCGGTCAGCTTCACCGCGGGTGGCACTGCCAGGGCGGCGGCGAAGTAGCGGTGGGCGGACACGCAGTCGTGCCGGTAGGCGGCACCGACGTGTTCGGCGTGCTCGGCGTTCAGCTCCCGCAGTTCGGTGTAGCCGCCGTCCGCGGTCAGCCGTTCGGCGATGCGGGCGTCGTCCAGGCCCGTCAGCTCGGCGACGGCGGCACGCCGGCCGGCGGCGGTGCCGAGGAGCTGGGCGGCGAGAAACACCCGGGAGACGTCGACGCCGCGCTCACGGAGCTTGCGTGCCGTCGCCACCGCCTGCGCCGCGCCGGACGAGTGGCCCCACAGCATCACCCGGGTCAGGCCGCGCGCGGTGATCTCGGCGACGACCCGGTCCGCCACCTGCTCGATCGGAGCGAACGGCTCGGTGTGGGCGGCCAGGTCGTGACCGGGCAGCTCGACGGCGTGCACCGCGACCCCGCCGGCCGCCAGGGCGCCGGCCATCGGCCGGTAGTTGACCGCGTTGCCGCCCGCGTAGGGGAAGCACACCAGGACGCAGTCCGGCGCACCGCCCGCTTCCGACAGCGGCTGCAGCAGTTCCGGGCGCTGCCGGGAGGTGCCGTCGAGGAGGGCGGCGAGGTCGGCCAGTACCGGATGCCGGGTGATGTCCTTGAGGGACACGGCACGGTCCAGGGCGATGGTGAGCTTCACCGCCGACAGTGAGGTGCCGCCGGATGCGAAGAAGTGGTCGGTACGGCCGATCCGGTGCTCGGGGACGCCCAGCAGTTCCGCCCACGCTGCCGCCAGCTTCCGCTCGGTCGGGGTGCGGGGGACCTGGTCGCGCTCCCCGGTGTGGTCACCCGGTGCGGCAGCCGTCCGCTCGGCCAGCGCGGTCAGCGCCTTGCGGTCGGTCTTCCCGTTGCCGGTCAGCGGCAGGGCGGGCTGCCAGTGGAAGGCCGACGGGATCATGTAGGCGGGCAGTGCGGCGCCCAGCGCCTCGCACAGCGCGTCCGGCGGGAGACTACGGCCGGTGTAGAAGGCCGTCAGGTGCTTGCTCCGGTCGGCCCGTTCGGTGACGACCACCGCGCCGTCGCGCACTCCGGGCACCCGCAGCAGGGTGTTCTCGATCTCACCGATCTCGATGCGGAAGCCGCGGATCTTGACCTGGTTGTCCCGGCGGCCGAGGAACTCCAGTCTGCCGCCGGGCTGCCAGCGCCCCCAGTCACCGCCGAGGTACAGCCGCTCCCCCGGCCGGTACGGATCCTCCCGGTAGGCCTCACGGGTGCGCTCGGGGTCGTTGACGTAGCCCCGCCCGACGCAGACGCCGGAGAAGGCGATCAGTCCCGGGGCGCCCAGCGGCACCAGTGACAGGTGTTCGTCGACGACGTAGACGTGCACGTTGTTGACCGCACGCCCGAGCAGCACCCGCTCGGGCACCTCCGTGATGACCTCGTGGTTGGTGTCGTCGGACGTCTCCGTCAGGCCGTAGGCGTTGACCAGTCCGATCCCGGGCTGGATCGCGAACCAGCGCTGGATCAGCTCCCGCTTCAGTGCCTCGCCGGTCACCGAGACGCACCGCAGGTCCGGCAGCGCGCGGGGCTGCCGTTCCAGGTACGAGACGACCACTTCCAGGTAGGAGGGCACGAGTTGGGCCACGGCGGCCCGGCCGCGGACGACGGTGTCGAGGAACCGCTCGACGTCCAGGATCGCCTCCTGTCCGACCAGCAGTGTCCGCCCTCCGACGAGCAGCGCGGACACCAGCTGCCACAGCGAGATGTCGAAGCACTGCGGGGCCGTCTGTGCCACCACCGACCCCTCGGTGATCTCCAGGTCGTCGATCTTGGCGTAGAGGTGGTTGAGCATGCCGGCGTGCTCGCACATGGCTCCCTTGGGCTCACCGGTGGAACCGGAGGTGAAGTAGATGTAGGCCAGTTGGCCGGCGGTCACCTCCACCGCGACGTCCGTGCCGTCGTGCTGCTCCTGGTACGCGGTCCCGGTCAGCAGCTTCTCGACACCCGGCACCGTGGCCAGGGCCTGGTCCAGGGTGCCGGTGGCGCCGGATTCGGTCAGCACCAGCCGGCACCCGGCTCGCGACAGCGTCGCCGCGATCCGTCCGGCCGGGAAGTGGGGTTCGATCGGCAGGTAGACGCCGCCCGCCTTGAACACCGCCAAGGTCGAGGCCAGCCAGTCGAGATGGCGTTCGGTGACCACCGCCACCACGTCCTCCCGGCCCAGTCCGCGCTCCAGCAGCGCTCGTGCCAGCCGGTTGGCGCGCGCGTTGAGCTCGCCGTACGTCCACTCCCGCTCGCCGTGCACCGCCGCGACCCGGTCCGGGTGCGCGCGCACACGCTGCTCGAACAGTTCGTGCACCCGCGCCGGCGGCAGCTCCCGGCGGGGACCGGCCAGCCCCTCGATCTGCTCGTGCACCTCGTCGGCGCAGAGCAGGCTCTGCCGGGTGTGATCGGCGTCCGCGTCCGCCGCGATCAACCGCAGCGCGGCCAGGTGGTAACCGCCGACCCGGGCCGCGCAGTCGGTGTCCAGCACCTGCGTGCGGTACCGCAACCGCACCGACAGCCGCCCGTCCTGGTCGTACCAGCCCACGCCCAGCGCGGCGTCGTCGACGAGCCCGGTCCCGGCACCCGCCGGGTCGAACACGATCTCGTACGACGGGCCCGCCAGCCCCAGTTCCCGCCGCAGCTCCTCCACCGGGAAGTGCCGGTGGACCAGCAGCTCGGCCTCGACACGGCGCGCCTCGGCCACGAGGGAGCGCCAGGACCCGGCGGGCACGGTCAGCCGGCACGGCAGCGGTCCGCTCCGCTCCCCCGCGACGTACCCCGTCACGACTTCCTGCTCACCGGAGAGCGCGGCCAGTACCTTGGTGTGCGCGGCCAGCAGCACCGCGCTCACCGGCACCGACGCGCTGCGTGCCAGCTCACGCACCGCGGCCGCCACGGCGTCCGGCACGGTCGCCTCGTACACGGCTACTCCCGCGACCGGCTCCGGAGCCCATCGTGGCACCGGGGTGACACCTCCGGCGGTCAGCACCCGGCTCCAGTACTCCCGGTCCGCCTCTACGCGCGCTCCCATCGCATGGCCTTCCTCAACTCAGCGTCGCCGCAGCGCCGCCGGCCGCAGACATCGCTGTTGCCGAACCGAAGCCGCTGGACCGGTCGGACGCATCCGGCAGGTCCGCGGCGGGGTTGCCGCCCCAGTGGGCGTTCGGGGGAACTTCCTCGCCCTTCATCAGGAAGGAGTCGGTGGCCAGCACGGCACCGTCGCCCATCGTCACGCCGTAGTGCACATGGGCGCCGACGCCCAGCGTGCAGCCGGCGCCGATGGTGGTGCCGTCGGACTTGAAGGTGCCGTCCTCCTGCGAGTGGCACTGGATCTTGCTACCGGCGTTGAGGGTGCACTCGTCGCCGATGGTGGTGAGCGTCCGCTCGGTCAGGTAGCAGCCGTCGTCGAAGACCCTGCGGCCGATGCGGACTCCCAGCAGCCGCCAGACCAGCGACTTGAACGGGGTCCCGTTGAAGATGTTCAGGTGCTCGTCCGGAACCTTCCACAGCCGCTCGTGCCTCCAGAACCGCGGGTCGTAGATGGAGAACAACTGGGGCCGCAGCGCGCGGAACGACGTGATGCAGCGCTCCACGAGGATGTAGTAGAGGGTGGTCGAGACCAGGGTGAGGGCCAGATATCCGGCGATCACCACGTGTCCGACCACGCCGTACAGCTCGACGGAGGCGAGAGCGAGAACCGTGAGCAGGAAGGTGTGCAGCCACCGCGCGGACAGCATGACGGCCATCGAGCGGAGGTTGTAGCGGTTCTTCGCGGCGAGGCGCCGGCTCAACGTGTCCCCGGTGCGCAGGTGGTCGAACCGTGCGTCGCGCTCCACCGAGCGGGGGATCTCGAAGCAGGGGGAACCCAGCAGCCCCACGCCTTCCCGGATCTCGCCGTCGAGGGGCACCATCACCTTCGTGGCGAGCAGGCAGTTCTCGCCCGTCCTGCCGCCCGCGGGGTAGGCGATGTTGTTGCCCAGGAAGTTGTGCGCGCCGATCGACGCCCGGGACACCCGGAAGGACGTGCTGGAGAAGTCGGCGTTGAGGACCGAGAGCCCGTCGGCGACCATCGTGCCGCTGCCCACGGAGACCAGGAAGGGGCTCTCGTGCTGCACCTCGGTGCCGAAGTTCGACCCGGTCTGCTCGACGCGGGACAGGTCGTATCCGAGGCCTCGCAGGTAGTACACGATGTAGGAGCTGTCGCCGAAGAGCCAGGCGAAGAACTTCACGTTGGTCAGGCGGGCCGTCGCCCGGTGCGCCGCGTAGTGGAAGCCGTAGAGCGGATAGACCCGGTCGGGCCTGACGGCCGCGCTCAGCAGGCGCGGCACGGTGTACAGCACGACGAGGCCCACGACGACGAAGCCGAAGAACAGCACGAGGGAGAGCAGCAGCGCGTCGGTGAGCAGGGCCGACACCCCGAGGCCGGCCGCGTCCGAGCCCAGTCGCCTGCCGATCGCCGGAACCCCGGTGAACAGCAGGTACATCCCGCCGAAGGTCAGCGGCAGGTACAGCACGAGCAGTTGGAGCAGGGTCAGCAGTCCGAACCAGGCCCGGCGCGGGGTGCCGCACTTCGCCGGCGCGACCCGCACGTACTCGGTCCCGGTGGGCTGGGCCGGGGAGCCGTGCCGGTGCTCGCCGTCCGGGACCGACTGGCCGCGGTACAGCGCGGACGAGTGGCCGATCTGCGCTCCGTCACCCATCGACGTGTCGATGTCGAGCACCGTCTTCTCGCCGACGAACACGTCGCGGCCGAGCGTGACCCGTCCGGTCTGGATACGGCCCGCGTGCGCCCGGTAGCACAGGAGGAACGAGTCCTTGCGGATCACCGTCCCGGCTCCGATCGTGAGCAGGTCGGTGCAGACCGGTACGGAACTGGAGAGGATCGTGACGCCCTTGCCGATGCGCGCGCCGAGCGCCCGGAGGTACAGCACGTACAGCGGATTGCCGACGAAGAAGACCATCGGATTGGCGTGGAGAAGGACCTTCACCAGCCAGAAGCGCAGATAGGCGGGACCCCACAGGGGAAATTCGCCGGGTTTCCAGCGGCCCACGAGCAGCCATTTGGCGATGACCGGGAAGAGGCACATGGCCAGGAACACGGCGTCGCCGAAGATGAGCGACCTCAGGTAGACGTCCGCCGGACCCGATCCGGCGGCGATCCACTCGTATCCCCGGGAGGCGACCAGTCCCGCCACGAAGGAGTAGGCCAGGAAGATGAGCAATTGGCAGGTGCCGCACAGGAAATGGTGCAGCCGGCTCGTCGGCCGGCTCGTCGGCGTCACCGGTGCTCCGGCGGGAGCGGGACTCGCCGCCGCGAGGGCTGCCGCCAGGCTGCGGATCGTGGGATGCCGGTAGATGTCCTTCATCGACGCGGACGGCAGGTCCGGTGTCTTCCTGACCCGCGCGCAGAACTGGGCCATCACGAGGGAGTTGGCACCGAGATCGGTGAAGAAGTGGCTGTCGACCGGAACGGATTCCAGGGACGCGACGTCGGACAGGACGTCCGCCATTCTTCGTTCCGTCTCGGTCACTGTCCGGGATACGGGGACCTCGGAGGACTGCTCCACCATTCGACCTCCTAGATCGCGAACCGTGGATCTCAGTTTGGGTCGGCCCGCGCCGGGCTGCCACCGGGAAGGGGCCGCCGTGAAGACGACGAGCACTCCACGGGCCCGTCCACCTTGGATTCCCGCGCCGTCCGGCCTGCGCGGGAGATCACCCGAATGGCCGGAGCGGCAGCCGCCTGGCGGAACAGCGGCACGGCGCGCCGGGCGTCAGCCGAATCGTCCCGCCACGTGGTCCGCCGTCCGCTGGTCCTCGGGAGAGCCGAAGACGTCCGCCGTGGGGCCGTGCTCGACGATGCCGCCGGGCGTGTTCTGTTCGGCGAGGAAGAAGGCGCACTGCTGGGACACACGGGCGGCCTGCCGCATGTTGTGGGTGACGATCACGATGGTCACCTCGCCGGAGAGTCCGTGGACCGTCTCCTCGACCCGGCGGGTGGAGGTCGGGTCGAGCGCGGAGCACGGCTCGTCCATGAGCAGGACCCGGGGGCGTACGGCCAGTGCGCGGGCGCAGGCCGGATCCTTGCGGCCCGACGCGTCACACGTGGATGAAAGATGGATGATCCACGCCATTTCCGTGGGGAAAGTGTGCGGTCACTGCGTCCGGTCCACACCGGACGGACCGGCGCCGTTCTCGGCTTTCGGCAGTGCCTGTTCGGCCCAGATCACCTTGCCGTGGGGGGTGTACCGGGTGCCCCAGCGCTCGGTGAGCTGCGAGACGAGGAAGAGACCCCGGCCGCCCTCGTCGGTCGTCGCGGCGTACCGAAGGTGCGGCGAGGTGCTGCTGGCGTCGGCCACCTCGCAGATGAGGGTGCGGTCGTGGATCAGCCGGACGTGGATGGGCCCGCTGCCGTAGCGGATGGCGTTGGTGACGAGCTCGCTCAGGACGAGCTCCATGCCGAAGGCGAGCTCGGCAAGGCCCCACTCGTCGAGTTTGCCGGCGACCGCGAGACGCACCTCGGCGACGGCGGCCGGGTCGGTCGGCACGTCCCAGTCGGCGATCCGGTCGGGCGGCAGCGCCCGGGTGCGGGCGATGAGCAGGGCGACGTCGTCCTGCGGCCGGCCGGGCAGCAGCTCGTCCAGCACGGCCTGGCAGCTCTCGTCCGGCTGCCGGTCGGGGTGGCCTGCCAGGGCCTGGCGCAGCAGTTCCATGCCCACGTCCAGATCACGGGCGCGGTCCTCGATGAGGCCGTCGGTGTAGAGGACGAGCTGGGTGCCCTCGGGGAGGTCCAGCTCCGCCGTCCGGAACGGCATGCCTCCCAGGCCGAGCGGCGGTCCGGCCGGCAGGTCGGGAAAGGCGGCGCTGCCGTCCGGGAGGACCAGCGCGGGTGCCAGGTGCCCGGCTCGTGCCATGGCGCAGCGGCGCGTCACCGGGTCGTAGATCGCGTACAGGCAGGTCGCGCCCACGACGGCCGCGGGTGTCTCGGGGGAGGTCTCGTTCTGGTCGATGCGGCCGACGAGGTCGTCCAGATGGCCCAGCAGTTCGTCGGGCGGCAGGTCGAGCGTGGAGAAGTTGTGCACCGCCGTGCGCAGTCGTCCCATCGTGGCGGCGGCGTGCAGGCCGTGACCGACCACGTCACCGACGACCAGGGCCACTCGGCTGCCGGGCAGGGGGATCACGTCGAACCAGTCGCCGCTCACACCCGACTGGGCGGGAAGGTAGCGGTAGCCGACGTCGAGGGCGCTCTGCTCGGGCAGGGCCCGCGGCAGCAGGCTGCGCTGGAGGGTGACGGCCAGGGCGTGCTCACGGGAGTAGCGGCGGGCGTTGTCGATGCTGATGGCGGCGCGGGCGACCAGTTCCTCCGCCAGCGACAGCTCCTCCTCGTCGAAGGGACCGTGCTCCTTGGACCGCCAGAAGTTGGCCAGGCCCAGCACGGTGCCGCGGGCCTGGATGGGGGCCGCGATGAGGGAGTGGATGCCGTAGTCCACGATGGCGGCGGCGCGCTCGGGGTCCTGGGCGTGCCAGTCGGTGGCGGTGGACAGGTCCGTGACCAGTTCGGAACGGCCGGTGCCGTAACCGCGGGCCTGGGGTGTGGACGGCAGGAAGTCGATCAGCCGGTCCTTCTCGTAGAGGGGGTGGTCGTGCCGGATGCCGCACACGGCGATGCGTCGCATGCCGGTCGCCGTGGTGGCCGGTTCCTCGCCGTGCAGCACGGCGTCGGGCAGGTCCACGGTGACGAAGTCGGCGAAGCGCGGGACGGCGACCCGGGCGAGTTCGTCGGCCGTGCGGACGACGTCGAGGGTGGTGCCGATGCCCAGTCCGGCGTCGTACAGCAGCTTCAGCCGGTCGCGGGCGACCTGGGCCCTGCCGGACACGGCCTGCAGCTCGGTGGAGTCGCGCAGCGTGACCACGGTCCCCTTGGGGCCTCCGTCGCGGTCCGTGGGCCGCTGGTTGACCGCCAGGAGCCGGGGCCCGGCGAAGTGGACCTCGTCGGTGGCCTCACGGCCGGAGACGAGGAGCTGGGCCATCTCGGGTTCCAGGCCCGACAGCCCGGCCACCCGCTTGCCCTCGGCGTCCGCGGGCAGGGCCAGGAGCCGCCTGGCCTCGTCGTTCGCCAGCAGCAGCACCCCGTCGTCGTCGACGATGAGCACACCTTCGCGCACGGAGTGCAGCACCGCGTCGTGGTGCTCGTACATGCGGGTCATCTCGTCCGGGGCAAGGCTGTGGGTCTGGCGGCGCAGCCGTCTGCCCACCAGGGCCGTCACGCAGGTCGCCGCTCCGAGCGCGCTTCCTCCGGCGGCCAGGATGATCGGTATCTGCCGGTCCACCTGGTTGGTGACGTTCTTGACCTTCAGCCCGGCGGAGACGAGGGCGACCACCTTGCCGTGGGTGTCCTTGACGGGCACGGTGGCCTGCACCTCGTGTCCCAGCGGGCCGTGGACGCTTTCCGTGTAGACCTTTCCGGCCAGCGACGGCCCGATGGTGCCCACGAACCGCTTGCCGATCCGGCTCGGCAGGGGATGGGTGTAGCGGATGCCGTGGGCGTCCATGACGACGATGAAGTCGACGCCCGCGGACTTCCGCCCCGCCTCGGTCAGCGGCTGGAGCACTTTCGACGGGGTGGGGGTGCGCAGTGCGGCCACGATGCCCGGGGAGTGCGCGAAGGTCTGCGCGACGGCTATGGACCGGCGTCTGGCCTCGGCGTTGGTGTCCCGCCGTGACTGGAGGAACAGGGAGAAGACGGCGAACACCACGAGCAGCACCACCAGTGCCACTTGCAGGACGAACACCTGCCCGGCGACGCTTCGCGGGCTCTTCCCCGACAGCGATCGCCACGATAGACGTCCAAGCCGGGCAAATCGGTCTTGCATCCGGCCTTTCTAGCATTGCTCGTCCCGAGTCGTCACCACCCTGCCCATGAACGCCGGCCACTGCTCTCCCTTGAGCCTCATGCGTCACATCGGGCCGGATCAGCGGGCGGCCGCCGAGGAGACGGCCGCCCGGGCCGCGCGTTCCACCAGGGAGACGCCGTCCCCCATCGTCTCGCTCCCGTCCGAGAGGACCGCGACGAGGTAGTGGTGTCCGCCGGCGGTGATCTCTCCGACGCTGTTGACGTCCCACAGCCGGGTGGTGTTGCGCTGCAGCCAGCCGTTCTTCAGCGCCCACCCGGAGTCGGCGGCCGCCGAGACACCCCAGGCCTGCTCGGCGGCGACACTCGTCATCAGCGTGCGGATGCGGGTGCGGGACGCCGTGTCGAGCACGGGGGAAGCGGCGCCCGTGCCGGGCCCGGTGCCGAAGACGTCGCGCAGCAGCCGTATCTGATCGCTCGCGGTCGTCCGCGTCAGCCCCCACCTGACGCCGGGACCGCCCCGCGTCGAGGTCAGCCCCAGCCGCTCGTTCGCGGCCTGGAGACCGGGCGCCAGGCCGATGCTCCGCCACAGCGCGCCCGCCGCGTCGTTGTCACTGCGCTCGATCATGACCTCCGCCCGGGCGCGGTCCCGCGCGCCGAGACTCCGTCCGGCGTCCTGGGCCTGGAGGAGCGCGGCGGCGAGGATGTCGACCTTCACGATGCTGGCGGTGTCGTACGCGGTGTCGTCGCCGAACACCGCGGGCTCGCGTCCGGTGCCGTCCAGGTCCAGAACCGCCGCGGTCACCCGTTGCTTCCCCTGCGGCCGCACCTGCTCGAGGAACGCCGTCGTCGCCGGACCGGAAGACGTCGCGGCGGCGTCGGAGCGCGCGGCCGCCGGGGCCGCGAGGGCCGCCGCCGGCGCCGGGGCCACCGCCCCGGCCGCCAGGAACCCCGCTACCGACGTCGCGACGACGCCGGCCCACATCGCGGCACGTCTACGCGGCAAGGGGCAGGTTCGGTACGGCATAGGCAGGGACCTCGGCAGTTCGCGTGATGGGGGCACAGAACCGCGAACCTAAACAAATTGCCCGCCGCGCGACGTGACGGTCGCCACGGAAAGCCGGTTGTGCGACGAAATGTGAACGGATTCACAGGCCGACCGCAGGGCGGCGGGATTCCGTGACATGCGTCACGCCGGGCCCGGGACATCGCCGTGCCGATTAGTAGGAGCCGCTCCGGCGACATAGGAGACTTGTCCGTCTTGATGCGGACACCTCCCACGCTCGCC
The DNA here is from genome assembly GCF_040610035.1 of Streptomyces sp. NPDC004542. Taxonomy (NCBI): domain Bacteria; kingdom Bacillati; phylum Actinomycetota; class Actinomycetes; order Kitasatosporales; family Streptomycetaceae; genus Streptomyces; species Streptomyces sp. NPDC004542. Next base: position 6,522 of record NZ_JBEXLP010000110.1, on the reverse strand, counting down.
TCGACGGCATGCCACGCGTGGGGACGGTCTCGCCTCTTCGCGCCCGGGAAAGGCCGCTGACGGAGGATCAGGCTCCTGAGCCGGCCGCGGCACCCGGCAGGCACGCCCCCACTCACCTGGCAAGGCCCACGGAAGGCTACGAAGCGACGTAGTACCGAGCGCCCTTTGCGCTCGGTGCGCGGCCCTTCCAAGAATGACGAGCCGCAGGACGTCGTCGCAGTTCAGGGCAGGTCACGCAATGGGAATGCACCGCAGGAAGCAGTACTACCGCCGGATAGCCGTCGCCGCCGCCGCAGTGGGGGCCGTGGCGGTACCGTCCGCCGCCATGGCCTGTACCGACTGGGGGTCCGGCGGCGGGGATCAGCTCCGCCTCACCGCGGCGGACACGGCCGAGGAGTGGCAGGGCAGCACCGGCCAGGATCTCGGCTGGTACCGCCACTGGAAGCACCGCTGGACCGGCACCGCGGGCAGCGCGCCCACCGCCTCGACGGCGACGAAGACCCCGGCCGCCTCCCCGAGCGCCCCGAGGACCACCGCGCCCGCTCCCCGCTCCACCACCAAGGCCCCCACGACAGCGAGCACCCCGAAGGCGACGGCCACAGCCACGGCCTCGGGAGTCACCGCCCAGGTCATCCAGCTCGTCAACGCGGAGCGCGCCAAGGCGGGGTGTTCGGCCCTCACCCCGAACGCGACGCTGGCCAAGGCCGCCCAGGCGCACAGCGCGGACATGGCGGCCCACCGGAACATGTCGCACACCGGGTCCGACGGATCGTCCCCGGGCGACCGGATCACCGCGGCCGGCTACGCGTGGGGCGCCTACGGCGAGAACGTCGCCTACGGCTACACCACCCCCGAGCAGGTCATGGCGGGCTGGATGTCCAGCCCCGGACACCGGGCGAACATCCTCAACTGCTCCTACAAGGAGATCGGCGTGGGTCTCGCTCAGCCCGGCTCCTACTGGACCCAGGACTTCGGCACACCCCGGTAGGTTCCGCCGCGGCCGGGGGCCGCCGCGCGGGTGCGACACCCCGCGGCGTGCGGCCCCCGGCCGGCAGCGCCTGCCCGGCGAGCACCGTGTCCGCCCGTCGCCGGTGCCGGCCGTGGCGGGTCGCCGTCAAGGACGGCTGATCGTCAGGGCCGCCGGGCGGTAGGGGACGTACGCCGCTCCGTCCAGGCCGAGCGCGGTGGCCGACCGTTGCAGGGCGGCGGGGTCGGCGGCGTCCCAACTGCCGGTGTCCAGGCGGTGTTCGAGGGCACGCAGGGCGGCGACCGTCTCCGCGGTGGTGAAGGCGCAGTGGCCCTGGCGCTCGACGTAGGCCTGGCGCAGCAGCGCACCCCGCCCGGCCGCGCGGACGCGGTCGGCGAACCGGCGTTCCTGCTCGACCGGGACGAGGTTGTCGGCGGTGGTGTGCACGTCCAGCAGGGGGACGGCGAGCGACTGCCCCGCGGAGGAGGTGTGCTCGGCGGTGCGGACGGCGGCCGGGTCCGCGGTGACCGCGGCTCCCGAGGTGAGGGCCTTCAGGTCGGCGCGCAGGTCGAGTCCGGCCGCCCGGTACAGGGCGCGGACCTGCGGGGCGTGGACGGATCCGGCGAGGAGACGGGCGTAGTCGATGCCCTGGTTCCAGGAGTTGTTGCCGCCGACGGACTGCTCGATCGCGTACCGGCCGCCCTCGACGAAGGAGAGGATGCCGCTCGCGAACCAGGCGTACTGCTGCTCCTGCTGACCGGCCCAGTCGTGCGGCGCGGGGGCGGTGCGGCCCGGAGCCCACGCGGGCAGGTTGAGGAAGGCGGCGGCCAGGGCGATGCGGGCGCGGCCCTGCGGGGTGGACTGTGCGGCGGTGACGGCCGCGGTGAGCTTCTGGGCGGTGGCGGCGGCCTCGTCGGCGGAGCCGAACCGGACGAGCTTGACGTCCTGTTCGGGCAGGAGCAGCCGGGCGAGGGTGTATTCGGCGTCGAGTTGGTAGTTGTCCAGGTCGGTGCCGCCGGCCACCAGCCCGCACAGGCCCAGCGCGCCGTCGACGCGGCCGGCGCCGTCGCGGGCTATGCGGGCGTTGACCAGTCCGCCCATGGACTGCCCGACGGAGAGGGTGCGGCGCGGTGTGCCGATCCGCGCGGTGACCGCGTCGAGGGTGGCGAACTGGTCGCGTTCCGCACTGGCCAGCGCCCACATCGAGCCGTTCGGGTCGTAGGAGGAGCCGGCCAGCGCGTATCCCTGGGCGAGGAGTTCGGCGCGTGCGTCGTCGGTGGGCGCGTCGCGGGCGACGAGCGGGCCGAAACCGTGGCTGAACAGCAGCAGGGTGCCGTTCCAGCCGTCGGGGACGTCGGCGATCCAGGTGGCTCCGTCGGCGAGGGTGCCGGTGAGGTGACCGGTGGTCGCGGTCCCCGTCTGGACGGCAGCCGGTGCGGAGCCGGTGGTCAGGGCGGTGACCGCGGCGGTGGCGAGGGCGACGAGGGAGAGGCGCAGGCGGGTGCGCATGACGGCGGCTCCTGAGGGAGTGGGGGGCGGGAGCTGGTCGCGACGATGCTCAGTGCGCTGAACGCCACGGAATCTAGGGCACTTTCATTGCCGCCGTCAATCTAATGCACTACATCAGCGTCTCGGTCGGGGAGGACGGGGGCGGGCGACGAGGCTCCGGGACCGATGCGCAGGTGGGCGTGGAGGACTCCTGCCGGGCCGCGCACGGGGCCGGATGCCGGTGACTCGGCCGGTGAACGGCGACGTCCGCGGCCGAGGCCGCGGACGTCGTCTGCCGTCGAGAGGGTGCGGGTGGGGAGTGCCGTGCGGGCACGGTGCCGCGTTCCCTCCGGACCGACCGGGGATGGAGACGTTCGACCCCCGGTGGGCGTCAGTCGTCAGCCACGGCCGCCTGCGCGTACGGGACCAGGCGCACCGGACCGACGAGTCCGTGGTTCTGACGGGCGACCGCGCCGAAGACGGTGGGCTGGACCACCCGCAGGCGGTTGACGAGCGGTGTCGCGACCTCGACCTCGAGGGTGTTCGCGCCGCGCCGCAGCAGGGTGCCGAGGTCGACGACGGGACGCAGGCGGTCGGCCGGTGCCAGCCGCGTGCCGTTGACGGTGACCCGGAACGTGTCGCTGACCTGGCCGAGTTCGAGGAAGGCGCCGAGGGACGCGTCCCATTCGGCGGGCAGGGTGACCGTCGTGCGGTACCGGCCGATTCCCGCGGAGTCGGCCAGCTCGGGGATCTGCGACCAGGGCAGCAAGGTGTCGAGCGTCAGCGTCCGGCGCACCCGTTCGGTCCGTGTCGCGTCGGACCCGGGCTGGAAGTCCTCGACCTCCAGCTGCCAGCGGGCGGGCGTGACCGGTGCGGGCACGGACCGGACGACGGTGGTGACCGTGCGGGCGTCGGACAGGCGTGTGGTGTAGGTGCCCGCGCCGGTGGCACGCACCGTCAGGCCGCGCCGGGTGTAGAGCGCCGCGTCGGCGTCCGTGGCCAGGACGTGCGGGCGGGCTCCGTCGCGGTCGCCGAACAGTCCGGGGCGCCCCAGCGCGACGATCATCACCTGGCCCGGCTGGAGCGTGACGCGTACGGTGAAGTCGTGCCCGTCCTGGGTGTACCGGGCGATCCGCCCGGCCTCGCCCGTCCAGGGGTCGAGCAGGTACGGGACGGTGGCTCCGCCCCGGGTGCGGCGCAGTGTCACCTCGTGGTCGATCGCCGCCACGGGCGGTTTGACGGTCTCGGCGTGCTTGCCGTTGCACAGGTAGTAGAAGTCGGCTTCCGCGGTGACCCGGTGCGCGTTGAGGAGCGTGGAGGCGGAGGCGTAGCGCGCGTCGGGGCTCACGCCCAGCCGGGCGAGGGCGTCCCCGACCGCCGCCTTGTCGGTGACACGGGCGACGTTGGGCAGCGCGAGCAGGCGGGCGAGGACCTCGCGGAGCCCGTCCGTCTCGCCCGGTGCGGGTACTCCCGGGGTCAGTGCCTGGTCGAAGGCGCCGAAGAGGACGACCGGAAGTCCGGCCCGGGCCAGGTCGAGCAGCTTTCGGGCGTCGGTGACGGAGAGCGTGGGCGTGGAACCGTAGAAGAAGTCGCCCTCGACGAAGAGCGCCTTGTAGGCGGGGCCGTCGGGGGCCAGCCGGCCGTCGGACACGGTGGCGGAGGGCAGGTCGAGCAGCGGGCCGCTGAGGAACTGGTGGGTCCAGCCGAGCGGGACGCCGGTCGCGGTGAACCAGGACGCGCCGATGCCGGTGGCGGTGTAGCCGGTCTGCCGGAACACGGCGACGTCCGCCCTCGCGGTACCCGCCTGGAGGACCTGGTGCACGCGGCCGAGGTAGCCGGAGATGTCGGCGACGTGGTGCCAGGTGGGCTGCCGGGGGCCCCAGGACTCGCCGTAGCCGGGGGTGCCGTTGTAGGGGCTGAAGGCGGCGAAGCCGGGCCAGGCGGCCTGCGGCGCGGTGGCGTAGGAGAAGCCGTGTACGACCGTCTGGTTGACGCCGGCCGCGTAGGCGCCGCCCATGGTGCGCAGGAAACGGTCCCAGGTCGTGCTGTACGCCGAGCCGTTGTAGGCACCCGCCTCGCAGGAGAGCACCGTGTGTCCGGCCATGTCCCGGCCGCCGGCCAGGCAGCGGTAGTCGTCCAGGTTCTTGAAGCCGAGCGACTCGCCCTCGGGGATGTCGAGGATGGCCGCCGACGCGATGGCGTCGGTCTGCAGGCCGTAGGGCTGGGAGCGCAGCTCCATGCCCAGGGAGTGCGCCCAGTCCCGCAGGGCCAGCAGGTGGTGGCGGTTGAACAGGCCGGACACGGTCTCCCAGAAGTCGTGCCTGATCTGCCGGGTCAGCTGGGCCTCGAAGGCGAAGACCTGGTTGCTCTTGTCGAGGACCAGCGCCGGCAGGTACGGCCACAGTGGCCGGCCGGTGTGCTTCTCGAAGGCGTCGGGCAGGCCCGGTGTCCAGACCAGCCCGTCGGTCTCCAGTTCCACGGAGTCCTCGAAGAAGGCTCCGCCCGCGGCCTTCAGCAGCTGTCTTGTGGCGGGCGTCAGCAGCTGTGTCTCCCAGTGGCCGGTGACCGTGGCGGTGCCCCGGGCGCTGAAGTGGTCGACGACGTAGGCGGCGGGAGAGGAGTGCGGCCCGGACTCGGGCTGCTGTCCCGAGCCGCGCTGCCAGTAGGAGATCAGCACCCAGTCCCCGTCGTCGGGCGCCGTCCAGGTCAGTGTGCCGTCGATGACGGTGTCGGTCAGGTCGACGAGGCCGGCCGGGTCGAGCCCGGTCTCCTTGCGGGTGGAGTTGGCGGGTGCGACACGGGCGCACTGCACGGCGAGCAGCCGCTGCTTCGTGACACCGGCGGCCGCCTCGCGCACGGGTGGCGGCACGGGCCCCGCGTAGGTGGTTCCGCCCGCCAGCGAGACGCGTCCGTGGACGAGCTCCTGGGCCGCCGCGTCGTCGTCGGGGCTGAGACCGGGCACGGCGACGGGCCAGCTCGGGCCGAGGGTGATGTCGACGGTGAGGCCACGGCGGGCGGCCCGGCGCAGTGCCGCCTCGACGCCGTCGCGCCAGGGCCCGCTCCCCCACCCGTGGTGAGCGGTGTCGAGGACGGACTTGTCCTTGATGCTGTGGTGGACGGCGGCGATCTCGACACCGCCGAAGCCCGCATCCGCGATCTGGTCGATCTCGCGGGCGATCTCGTCCGGGTCCACCAGGCCGTCGGGCCACCACCACCGGAACCTGGGCCGCACCGGGCGCGGCGGGTCGGCGAACCAGTCGCGGCCCGGCCGGCTCCCGCCGTCCGCGGGAAGCGCGACCGCGGCGGGCGAAGCGGCCCCGAAGGCCGCGGCGGTACCGGCCGCCAGGCCGACGGCCAGCACCGAACGGCGTGATATCCCGCCACGCCGCGGAAGGTGTTCTTGCATGAGCGCACCCCAGCGATTTGAATCGTTTCAATCCATCCGAACGCCGGAACGTTAAGCCGCTGGTTCCGGCGGGGTCAAGATGTCTGCACGCTCTCGAAAGGCGAGCGCCCACGACCGTGCCGGACCGGTCCGCGGCCGAAAGCCCGTCAGCGACCGCCGGGGAGACCGCCGATGGCTTCAGGTGCCGCGGACGCGGTGGTTCTGCCCGGGCTGATCCGCGACCGGGGACCCGCGCACCGTCTACCAGGGCGCGCGCGAGGTGCGCCGCAGGTGGCCCGCCTCCCGCCTCGTCACCCTCCGGGGCGCGGACCAGCACGCGGTGTACGGCGTCTTCGGCAGCTCCTGTGTCGACACGGCGGTCAACGCCTACCTCACCACCGGACACCTGCCCGACGGGGACGTCACCTGTGACCGGACCGCCTGTTCGCGGCCGGCCCCGCCGTCTTCGCCACCTGGCCGCCGCAGTTCACCGGCGACGGCGCGCGGTCCGAGTTCCAGCCCGCCCTCTACACCCTGGACCTGATACACCCTGGACCTGCCGCTGCCCGTCGTCGGCTTCGGGCAGGAGCCGGCGTTCGCGGCCCGGGGTGCCGCGCAGTGGGCGGCCGTCGTACTCGTCAGCGCGGGCCGGCTCCTCGCCGCCACCGCCACGGCGGGCGCG
>NZ_JBEXLP010000109.1:0-22965 GCF_040610035.1 Streptomyces sp. NPDC004542 | reverse complement strand
GAGGCGGCGGTGATGACGGCGTACGGATCATCCCCCGCCACTCTCGTGAGGGCGTCGAACATGGCCCGCGCTCGGGCCGTCTGCCCGTGGTGGCGCTGCTGCGGCGGGCGTCCGCCGCGCTGCCGCCGCTCGCCGCCGCCCTGCTGCCTCTCCTGCGGCGCGGCGTCGTCGTCCAGGCGGAGGGTCAGCGAGATCCGCTTGCGCGGGATGTCGACGTCGAGGACCTTCACCCGGACGATGTCGCCGGGCTTCACGACGTCACGGGGGTCCTTCACGAACGTCTTCGACATCGCGGAGACGTGCACGAGTCCGTCCTGGTGGACACCGACGTCCACGAACGCCCCGAAGGCCGCCACGTTCGTCACGACGCCCTCCAGGATCATCCCGGAGGACAGATCGGAGATCTTCTCCACACCCTCCTTGAAGGTGGCCGTCCTGAACGCGGGACGCGGGTCACGCCCCGGCTTCTCCAGTTCCTTCAGGATGTCGGTGACCGTCGGCAGACCGAAGGTGTCGTCCACGAAGTCGGCCGGCCTGAGCGACCGCAGCACACCGGTGTTGCCGATGAGGGAGGCGACCTGCTGCCCCGTCGTCTTCACCATGCGGCGCACCACCGGGTACGCCTCCGGGTGCACGCTGGAGGCGTCCAGCGGGTCGCCGCCGCGGATGCGGAGGAAGCCCGCGCACTGCTCGTACGCCTTCGGGCCCAGCCGGGCCACCTTCTTCAGCTCCGAGCGGGACGTGAACGGCCCGTTGGCGTCCCGGTGCGCGACGATGTTCTCGGCGAGCCCGGAGGAGATGCCGGACACCCGGGCGAGCAGCGGCACGGAGGCCGTGTTGACGTCCACGCCGACGCCGTTCACGCAGTCCTCCACCACCGCGTCCAGCGAGCGGGACAGCTTCACCTCGGACAGGTCGTGCTGGTACTGGCCGACGCCGATCGACTTCGGGTCGATCTTCACCAGTTCGGCCAGCGGGTCCTGGAGCCGGCGGGCGATGGAGACGGCGCCGCGCAGCGACACGTCCATGCCGGGCAGCTCCTGCGAGGCGTACTGCGAGGCCGAGTACACCGACGCGCCCGCCTCGGACACCATCACCTTGGTGAGCTTCAGCTCCGGGTGCTTCGCGATGAGTTCACCGGCGAGCCGGTCGGTCTCCCGGGACGCGGTGCCGTTGCCGATCGCGACCAGCTCGACCGCGTGCTCCTTCGCCAGGCGGGCCAGTTTCGCGAGGGCCTCGTCCCACTTGTTGGCCGGGACGTGCGGGTAGATCACGTCGGTGGCCACCGCCTTGCCGGTCGCGTCGACCACGGCCACCTTCACACCCGTGCGGAAGCCCGGGTCCAGGCCCAGCGTCGCGCGCGTGCCGGCCGGAGCGGCGAGCAGCAGGTCGCGCAGGTTCGCCGCGAACACGTTCACCGCCTCGTCCTCGGCGGCCGTGCGCAGCCTGAGGCGCAGGTCGATGCCGAGGTGCACGAGGATGCGGGTGCGCCAGGCCCAGCGGACCGTGTCGGTCAGCCACTTGTCGGCGGGGCGCCCGCGGTCGGAGACACCGAACCGGTGGGCGACGATCCCCTCGTACGACGAGGGGCCGTCCACCGGTTCCTCCGGCTCCAGGACGAGGTCGAGGACCTCCTCCTTCTCGCCGCGCAACATGGCGAGGATCCGGTGCGAGGGCAGCTCGGTGAAGGGCTCGGAGAAGTCGAAGTAGTCGGCGAACTTCGCTCCCGCCTCCTCCTTGCCGTCCCGCACCCTGGCGGCCAGCCGCCCGCGTACCCACATCCGCTCGCGCAGCTCGCCGATCAGGTCGGCGTCCTCCGCGAACCGCTCGGTGAGGATCGCCCGCGCGCCGTCGAGCGCGGCCTGCGGATCGGCGACGCCCTTGCCGGCGTCGACGAACGCGGCGGCCGCGGCGAGGGGTTCGACACCGGGGTCGCCCAGCAGCCCGTCGGCCAGGGGCTCCAGGCCCGCCTCGCGCGCGATCTGCGCCTTGGTGCGCCGCTTCGGCTTGTACGGCAGGTAGATGTCCTCCAGGCGCGCCTTGGTCTCGGCGCCGCGGATCCGCGCCTCGAGTTCGTCGGTGAGCTTGCCCTGCTCGCGCACCGACTCCAGGACCGCCGCCCGCCGCTCCTCCAGCTCCCGCAGATAGCGCAGCCGCTCCTCGAGCGTGCGCAGCTGCGCGTCGTCGAGCATCTCGGTCGCTTCCTTGCGGTAGCGGGCGATGAAGGGCACCGTCGAACCGCCGTCGAGCAGTTCCACGGCGGCCTTCACCTGCCGCTCCCGTACGCCGAGCTCCTCGGCGATCCTGCCTTCGATGGATCCTGCTCCGATGGATCCCGGTGTCGTCACGATGCCGTACCGCCTTCTCCACTGAGGTTGCGCGGCAATTGTGGCAGGTGACACCGACAACCGGGGATCAGGGCGGCACCCGGCGGGGCGGGCGCGCCGCCGTCAGGCCCCGTGGCCCCGTGCCGAGCCCGAGGCGCCGCCGAACAGCCGGGCCAGGGCCCTGAAGGGCAGTGTGACCACGGTGGCAACGGCCCCACCGATCTGGCGCAGTACGTCAGCGATCGCACGGAACACGGACTTTCCCCTTTCGTCTGCCGGCCGCTTCGGCCGACAGGGAGCGTGTACCTCGCGGGCGGCCCGGTATGCCCGCATGCCCGGCCCCCGCCGGCCCCGGCCGGCCCGCGGCGGATGGCACGAAAGGTGGGAAGTTCGTCATTGCGGCCGTCCGGCCGGTCCCGAAGGATCGGTGGCATGACACAGCGATCCGTGTCCGTCCTGCTCTTCGACGGTGTCCAGAGCCTGGACGTCACCGGGCCGGTGGAGGTCTTCGCCGGCGCCGAGACGCACACCCCGGGCAGCTACCGCATCAGCACGGCCTCGCTGGACGGCGCGCCCGTGCGCACCTCCAGCGGTCTGACTCTCGTACCGGACCAGGCGCTGCCGGAGGTGACCGGGACGCACACCCTGCTCGTGCCCGGCGGTCAGGGCACCCGCGAGCCCGAGCCGCGGCTGACCGGCCGGCTGCGGGAGAACGGACCGCGCGCCGCCCGCCTGGTCTCCGTGTGCACCGGCGCGGTCCTGCTCGCCCGGGCCGGCCTGCTCGACGGCCGGCGCGCCACGACCCACTGGGCGTACTGCGACACGCTCGCCCGCGACCACCCGGCCGTACAGCTCGACCCCGATGCCGTCGACGGGCTGCGCGCCCGCAGCCGCTTCATCCTGACGCGGTCCAGGTGAAGCGCGGCGGCCGGCGCTCCAGGAACGCGGCGACCCCCTCCGCGGTGTCCTCGCTCGCGCGCATCTGCCCGGTCCAGTACGCGTCCCGGTCCGGGTGCCCGTCCGCGAACTCCTTCGCCGCGGCCTGCGTCAGCTGCGAGCGGGAGACCAGGATCCGGGTGAACTCCGCGACCCGCTTGCCGAGTTCGCCCTCCGGCAGCACCTCGTCCACGAGGCCCGTGCGCAGCGCGCGGCCCGCGTCGATCAACTCGCCGGAGAACAGCAGGTACTTGGCCGTTGCCGGGCCCACCAGGGACACCAGCCGGCGCGTGGCGGAGGCCGGATAGACGATGCCCAGCTTCGCGGGTGTCACCCCGAACAGCGCCCCCTCCTCGGCGAACCGCAGGTCGCAGGCGGCCGCGAGCTGGGCCCCGCCGCCCACGCAGTGCCCGCGGACGGCCGCCAGCGTCGGCTTCGGGAACGCCGCGAGGGCCTCCTCGGCGCGCACGGCGAGCCCCTGCGCCTCCTCGGCCGAGCCGCGCAGGGTGGAGATGTCGGCCCCGGCGCAGAAGGTCCCGCCCTCACCGGTCACGACCAGCGCCCGTACGGCGGGATCCGCGGCCAGCGCGTCCAGCAGTGGTGGCAGCGCCCGCCACATCGCGGCCGTCATGGCATTGCGCTTGGCGGGGTGATGGACGACGACGGTGGCGACCGAGCCGGTCACGCCGTGCAGCAGCTGGGGCTCCATGCGGCGGATGCTATCCGGCCGCACTCCCGTGGAACGCGTCAAACCCGTGCACCACTGGCGGCGCAACGATCGGAAACCATCCGAAATCCGCTGACTTGTGTTCAGTTCCGCGAGGCGGAGCGGATCGTTACCAACACTCGACGTGTGGTGACAATCGAGCGCGAGGGTGGCGACCGGACGATGGAGAACCACGGGCGCGGGGCGGTCCCGCGCCCAGAGGGAGACGACCGGCCCCCGCCGGAACCGCTGCCCTACGAGGGAGTCTGGCGGTTCACCGCCCCCGCCGTCGACGTCTCGGTCCCGCAGGCGCGGCACGCCGTACGGGACCTGCTCCACCGCCAGGGCGTGCCGCTCTCGGACGACCTGTTCCAGGGGCTGCTGCTGATCGTCTCCGAACTGGTCACCAACGCGGTCAAGCACGCGGCGCTGCTGTCACCGACGCTCGCCGTGGAGATCGCCGTCGGTGCCGAGTGGCTGCGGGTGTCGGTGGAGGACAACCACCCCTACCGGCCCACCGCCCTGGAGGCCGACCACGGGCAGACCGGCGGCCGGGGCCTGCTGCTGGTCCGCGAGGTGGCCCAGGAGGCGGGCGGAGTGGTGGACGTGGAGCACACGGCGAGCGGCGGCAAGGTGATCTGGGCCGCCATGCCGCTCAAACCCGCGCGGCTCCCGTGAGCCGCCTCACCAGCCCGCGGACGGGCCCGTCAGCTCCCGGACCGCCGGGCGGGCCGCGTCCAGAACGGTCATGAACCAGGACGAGAAGGTGTCGGTGGCGTGCCGCTCCTTCAGCTCGGCCGGGGTCACGAAGGCGGTCGCGTCGACCTCCTGCGGATCCGGCGCGGGCGGGGTCCGCACCAGGCCGACGAACAGGTGGTTGTACTCCTGCTCCACCAGGCCCGAGGCCGGGTCCGGGTGGTTGTAGCGCACCGTGCCCGCCTCCGCGAGCAGCGAGGGGGACACGCCGAGTTCCTCGTACGTGCGCCGGGCCGCCGCCGCGAAGGGCGCCTCACCGGGGTAGGGGTGGCCGCAGCAGGTGTTGGACCACACACCGGGGGAGTGGTACTTGCCGAGCGCCCGCCGCTGGAGCAGCAGCCGGCCGCGCTCGTCGAACAGGAAGACGGAGAACGCGCGGTGCAGCCGTCCCGGTGGCTGGTGGGCGGCGAGCTTCTCCTCGGTGCCGATCGTCACGCCGTCCTCGTCGACCAGTTCCAGCAAAATCGCCTCTGCGGTGCCGTTCGACGGACTGTGCGTCGCGGTGGCAGGTGTGATCGGCATACCCATCCTTCGCCTCGGTCTTCGCACCTCAAGTCTGCCGTACGAATCCGGCACTCCCGTCCTTCCCGGCACGTCCGCATGTCCGCGCCCGGCGCGGCCCGCGGTCGCCCCGGCCTGACACCGGAAAGCGGGACCCGGTAGGTGAGCGTGCCCTGCCGGTACGGCCGGGAACCGTCCACCGGCGCCCCGGACACAAGGCCGCCGGAGCACTCCGGCCGCCGCGCTCCACCGGCGGCTCCGGCGCGGGCACCCTCGGCCTCGCGCACCGGGGCGTCCGGGCCCGGCGGGCGTTGGCCGGTGGTCAGGCCGGCCGGTGCGCCGGTACGGGGCGGGCGTCGTGCTGGGACCGCCAGCCCTGCCAGGCCGACTCGACCATCGCGCGCACCCCGCGCCGTGCCCGCCAGCCCAGCGCGTCCTCGGCCCGCTCGGCCGAGGCGACCGCGCGCGGCGCGTCCCCGGGGCGCCGCCCCTCCACGACGGGCTGCCGCCGGTCGCCGGTGACCTCGCCGATGACCGAGACCAGCTCGCGCACCGAGACGCCCTCGCCCCGGCCGATGTTCACCGTCAGGTCACCGCTCAGGGCCCCGTCGGCCAGCCGCCGGGCCGCCGCCAGATGGGCCTCGGCCAGGTCGGCGACATGGATGTAGTCACGGATGCAGGTGCCGTCCGGCGTCGGGTAGTCGTCGCCGAAGATCCGTGGGGCCTCGTCGTGGGTGAGCCGGTCGAACACCATGGGCACGATGTTGAACACACCGGTGTCCGCGAGTTCCGGCGCGGCCGCGCCCGCCACGTTGAAGTAGCGCAGGCAGACGGTCGTGATGGCGTGCGCCCGCCCCGCCGCCCGCACCAGCCACTCCCCGGCGAGCTTGGTCTCGCCGTAGGGGTTCACCGGCACGCACGGGGTGTCCTCGGTGATCAGGTCCACGTCCGGGTTGCCGTAGACGGCCGCGGACGAGGAGAACAGGAACCGGTCGACCCCCGCCGCGGCGACCGCCTCCAGCAGCGTGGCGAGTCCGCCCAGGTTCTCCCGGTAGTAGTGGGCCGGCCGCGCCACCGACTCCGCGACCTGCTTGCGCGCCGCGAGGTGGACCACGCCCGTCACCGCGTGCTCGGCGAGGACCCGCTCCAGCAGGCCCCGGTCCGTCACGCAGCCCTCGACCAGCGGCACGCCCGTCGGGAGCCGCGCGGGCACCCCGGCCGAGAGGTCGTCCAGCACGACGACCCGCTCCCCGGTGCCGGTCATGACCCGCACCACATGAGCCCCGATGTATCCGGCACCGCCGGTGATCAGCCACGTCATGGTCGCCCACCCTATGCCGACCGGCGCGGACCATGCCCGATGCGCCGGATGTCCAAGATGCCCGCCACCGGCGGGACGCGCGCCGGGCGCGGTTTGTGGGCCGGCCCCCGTATCACCGATGATGATCGCGGCGAAGGCCGGTGCAGACCGTGTCGACCGGCCCGTGAACGGGCGGTGAACACGGGCCTGCCGTCATCCGATAGCCTCTGCCGACATGCCGCCCGGGTGCCCAGGCAAGCGGCGCCCCATCATGCAGACGACCGGCGCTCACGCGTCGGCACCCAGGGAGTGAGTTCGGTTGTCGACCGCCATCGTGACCGGCCAGCCGGTCCCCGGATCGTCGCTCGAGAGCGATCTGCGGTCCCTCGGCTTCGAGGTGCGCACGGCCACCGACGCCTCCGACGCCGAGACGCTCCTCGCGGCCGTCCCCGCCCAAGAACGCGTCGCGGTCGTCGACGCCCGCTTCGTGGGCCACCCGCACGCGCTCCGCCTCGGCCTCACCGACCCCCGCTTCCCGCTCGCCGCCGTCCCCGGCGCCGTCACCGCCCAGCCGGCCGGCCGGCAGGCGCTGACCCGGGCGCTCGCCCGGGAGACCTCCGCGGGTGGCGGCACGGCCCTCGCCGTGGACAGCCTCGCCGACCGGCTCGCCCTCGCCCTCGACGCCGACGGCACCGAGGTGCACCGCCCCGAGCTCGGCAGCCTGGTCGCCACCGTCCCCGCCGACCCGCAGGCCCGCAACGAGGCCCGGCAGGCCGTCGCCGCCGTCGACGACGAGGCGGTACGCCTGAAGTCGGCCGTCAAGGCCCGCGACGGCTTCTTCACCACGTTCTTCATCAGCCCCTACTCGCGCTACGTCGCCCGCTGGTGCGCCCGCCGGGGCCTGACCCCCAACCAGGTCACCACCGCCTCCCTGCTCACCGCCCTGATAGCCGCCGGCTGCGCGGCCACCGGCACCCGGGCGGGCTTCGTCGCCGCGGGCGTGCTGCTCATCGCCTCCTTCGTGCTGGACTGCACCGACGGCCAGCTGGCCCGTTACTCGCTGCAGTACTCCACGCTCGGCGCCTGGCTCGACGCCACCTTCGACCGGGCCAAGGAGTACGCCTACTACGCCGGCCTCGCCCTCGGCGCGGCCCGTGGCGGCGACGACGTGTGGGCCCTCGCGCTCGGCGCGATGGTGCTGCAGACCTGCCGGCACGTCGTGGACTTCTCCTTCAACGAGGCCAACCACGACGCCACCGCCAACACCAGCCCCACCGCCGCCCTCTCCGACAAGCTCGACAGCGTGGGCTGGACGGTCTGGGTACGGCGGATGATCGTGCTCCCCATCGGCGAACGCTGGGCCATGATCGCCGTCCTCACGGCGGCCACCACGCCCCGCGTCACCTTCTACGCCCTGCTCGTGGGCTGCGGCCTCGCCGCGACGTACACCACGGCGGGCCGGGTGCTCCGCTCCGTCACCCGGAAGGCGCGGCGCACCGACCGGGCCGCGCGGGCGCTGGCGGACCTCGCGGACAACGGGCCGCTCGCCACCGCCCTGGGCCGTGCCGCCCGCGGCGTGCGTGTCCCGGCGCCCCTCGCCGCCGCCGTCGGCGGTCTCCTCGTGGTGATCTCCGCCGCACTCCAGGGCGCCGGCTGGGCCACCGCGGCGGCCGCCGCGGTCTACGCCGTGCTCTCCGGCCTCGCCGTCTCCCGGCCCCTCAAGGGCGCCCTGGACTGGCTGGTTCCGCCGTTCATGCGCGCCGCCGAGTACGGCACCGTCCTGGTGCTCGCGGCGAAATCCGGGGTGAACGGAGCCCTTCCGGCGGCTTTCGGGCTGGTGGCCGCCGTCGCCTACCATCACTACGACACGGTGTACCGCATCCGCGGCGCCGCCGGAGCGCCGCCGGCCTGGCTGGTGCGCGCCATCGGGGGACAGGACGGACGCACGCTGCTGGTCGCGGTCCTGGCCGCGCTGCTCACCGCCTCGCAGTTCCAGGCCGCGCTCACGGTCCTCGCCGTGGCCGTCGCCGTGGTGGTGCTCGTCGAGAGCATCCGCTACTGGGTCGCCGCGCACAGAAAGGGCGCCCCAGCCGTACACGATGAAGGAGAACCCGCATGATCGGCCTCGTGCTGGCGGCCGGCGCCGGACGGCGCCTGCGCCCCTACACCGACAGCCTCCCCAAGGCTCTGGTGCCGGTGGGCCCCGCGGGCATAGAGGGCGAACCGACGGTCCTGGACCTGACGCTCGGCAACTTCGCCGAGATCGGCCTGACCGAGGTCGCGGTCATCGTCGGCTACCGCAAGGAGGCCGTGTACGAGCGCAAGGCCGCCCTGGAGGCCACGTACGGCCTGAAGCTCACCCTCATCGACAACGACAAGGCCGAGGAGTGGAACAACGCCTACTCCCTGTGGTGCGGCCGTGACGCCCTCAAGGACGGTGTGATCCTCGCCAACGGCGACACCGTCCACCCGGTCTCCGTCGAGAAGACGCTGCTCGCCGCCCGCGGCGACGGCAGGAGGATCATCCTCGCCCTGGACACCGTGAAGTCCCTCGCCGACGAGGAGATGAAGGTCGTCGTCGACCCCGTCCAGGGTGTGCGGAAGATCACCAAGCTGATGGACCCCGCCGAGGCGACCGGCGAGTACATCGGCGTCACCCTCATCGAGGGCGACGCGGCACCGGAGCTCGCCGACGCGCTGAAGACGGTCTGGGAGACCGACCCGCAGCAGTTCTACGAGCACGGGTACCAGGAACTGGTGAACCGGGGCTTCAGGATCGACGTGGCACCGATCGGCGACGTGAGCTGGGTCGAGATCGACAACCACGACGACCTGGCCCGGGGACGGGAGATCGCGTGCCAGTACTGACCCGGCTCATCCCCTCGCCGGTCGTCGTCGACATCCGCCCGGGTGCCCTCGACGACCTGGCGTGCGTACTCGCCGACGAGCGGATCTCGCAGTCGGGCAGGCTCGCCATCGCCGTCAGCGGCGGCTCGGGTGCCCGGCTGCGGGAGCGGATCGCCCCCTCGCTGCCCGGCGCCACCTGGTACGAGGTCGGCGGCGGCACCATCGACGACGCGGTGCGGCTGGCCGGTGACATAAAGGCCGGCCGCTACGACGCGGTCGTGGGCCTGGGCGGCGGAAAGATCATCGACTGCGCCAAGTTCGCGGCGGCACGCGTCGGCCTGCCCCTGGTCGCCGTCGCCACCAACCTCGCGCACGACGGCCTGTGCTCGCCGGTCGCGACCCTCGACAACGACGCCGGGCGCGGCTCGTACGGCGTGCCGAACCCGATCGCGGTCGTCATCGACCTCGGCGTGATCCGTGAGGCCCCCGTCCGTTTCGTGCGCTCCGGCATCGGTGACGCCATCTCCAACATCTCCGCGGTCGCCGACTGGGAGCTGTCCAACCGTGTCAACGGCGAGAAGATCGACGGCCTCGCTGCCGCCATGGCCCGGCAGGCCGGCGAGGCGGTGCTCAGGCACCCGGGCGGAGTCGGCGACGACGGTTTCCTCCAGGTCCTGGCCGAGGCACTCGTCCTCACCGGTATCGCCATGTCCGTGTCGGGTGACTCCCGCCCGTCCTCCGGGGCCTGCCACGAGATCAACCACGCCTTCGACCTGCTCCACCCGAAGCGGGCGGCCGCCCACGGCGAGCAGTGCGGACTCGGCGCGGCCTTCGCGATGTACCTGCGCGGAGCCCACGAGGAATCGGCCTACATGGCCGAGGTACTGCGCCGGCACGGACTGCCGGTGCTGCCGGAGGAGATCGGCTTCACGGCGGACGAGTTCGTCCGGGTCGTGGAGTTCGCCCCCGAGACCCGGCCCGGCCGCTACACCATCCTCGAGCACCTCGACCTCAAGACCCACCAGATCAAGGACATCTACGCCGACTATGTCAAGGCCATCGGTAGCTGAACTCCGTCCGGTCGTGCACCCCGCGGGGGTGAAGGACCGGCGCAGCGGTGAGCACTGGATGGGACGCCTCTACATGCGTGAGGTGTCCCTGCGGGTGGACCGCTACCTGGTGAACACCAGGGTCACGCCCAACCAGCTCACGTACCTGATGACCGTCTTCGGGGTGCTCGCGGCCCCGGCACTGCTCGTGCCGGGGATCACGGGCGCCGTCCTCGGGGTGGTGTGCGTCCAGATGTACCTGCTGCTGGACTGCGTCGACGGTGAGATAGCGCGCTGGAAGAAGCAGTACTCGCTGAACGGCGTCTACCTGGACCGGGTCGGCGCCTACCTGACCGACGCCGCCGTGCTCACCGGCTTCGGCCTGCGCGCCGCCGACCTGTGGGGCACCGGCCGTATCGACTGGCTGTGGGCCTTCCTCGGCACGCTGGCCGCCCTCGGCGCGATCCTGATCAAGGCCGAGACGGACCTGGTCGGCGTCGCCCGGCACCAGGCCGGCAAGCCGCCGGTCAAGGAGGCCGCCGCCGAGATGCGCTCCTCCGGCATGGCGCTGGCCCGCCGGGCCGCCGCCGCGTTCAAGTTCCACCGGCTGATCCTCGGCATCGAGGCGTCCCTGCTGATCCTGGTCCTGGCCGTCGTCGACCAGGCGCGCGGCGACCTGTACGTCACCCGGCTCGGCGTCGCGGTGCTGGCCGGCATCGCGCTGCTGCAGACGGTGCTGCACCTGGTGTCCATCCTCGCCTCCAGCAGGCTGAAGTGAGTACGGCCCTGCGCGTCGGCGCGGTGATCATCACCATGGGCAACCGCCCCGACGAACTGCGCGCCCTGCTCGACTCGGTCGCCAAGCAGGACGGCGACCCGGTCGAGGTGGTCGTCGTCGGCAACGGCTCGCCCGTCCCGGACGTCCCCGAGGGCGTACGGACCATCGAGCTGCCCGAGAACCTCGGCATCCCGGGCGGCCGCAACGTCGGCATAGAGGCCTTCGGGCCCGCCGGCCGCGATGCCGACATATTGCTCTTCCTGGACGACGACGGGCTGCTCGCCGGCCACGACACAGCCGAGCTGTGCCGGCAGGCCTTCACCGCCGACCCGAAGCTCGGCATCGTCAGCTTCCGCATCGCCGACCCGGACACCGGCGTCACCCAGCGCCGCCACGTCCCGCGGCTGCGCGCCTCCGACCCGCTGCGCTCCTCCCGGGTCACCACCTTCCTCGGCGGCGCCAACGCCGTCCGGACCCGGGTCTTCGCCGAGGTCGGCGGGCTCCCGGACGAATTCTTCTACGCCCACGAGGAGACCGACCTCGCATGGCGGGCCCTCGACGCGGGCTGGATGATCGACTACCGGTCCGACATGGTGCTGTACCACCCGACGACCGCGCCCTCCCGCCACGCGGTCTACCACCGCATGGTCGCCCGCAACCGGGTCTGGCTCGCCCGCCGCAACCTCCCCGCCCTCCTGGTGCCGGTCTACCTCGGGGTCTGGATGCTGCTCACCCTGCTGCGCCGCCCCTCCCGCCCGGCCCTGAAGGCCTGGTTCGGCGGGTTCAAGGAGGGCTGGACCACTCCGTGCGGCCCCCGGCGGCCGATGAAGTGGCGTACCGTGTGGCGGCTCACGCGACTGGGCCGGCCCCCGGTGATCTGACAAGCTCGACGGAGTACCCGAAGTACTCGAAGCACTCGAACGCACTCGAAGACGAAAGTTTCCCACCCGTGAGTGAGACAACGCAGGACGGCGGCATCGCGGTGACCGCGGCCCCGTCGCCCGACGAGGGACGGACGGCGGCGCAGCTCGCCGCCACGTACGGGCTGACCGTCAGCGGCGCCCGGCCCTCGCTCGTCGAGTACGTCCGTCAGCTGTGGGGGCGGCGGCACTTCATCCTCGCCTTCTCCCAGGCGAAGCTGACCGCCCAGTACAGCCAGGCCAAGCTCGGTCAGCTCTGGCAGGTGGCCACGCCGCTGCTGAACGCGGCCGTGTACTACTTCATCTTCGGCCTGATCCTGCACGCCAGCCGGGGCATGTCGCACGACGTGTACATCCCGTTCCTGGTCACGGGCGTCTTCGTGTTCACCTTCACGCAGAGCTCGATCATGTCCGGTGTCCGCGCGATCTCCGGCAACCTGGGCCTGGTGCGCGCCCTGCACTTCCCGCGCGCCTCGCTGCCGGTCTCCTTCGCGCTCCAGCAGCTCCAGCAGCTGCTGTTCTCGATGATCGTGCTGTTCGTGGTGGCGATCGGCTTCGGCAGCTACCCGGGTCTGTCCTGGCTGCTGATCGTGCCGGTGCTGGTGCTGCAGTTCCTGTTCAACACCGGGCTCGCGCTGATCGTGGCCCGCATGGGTGCCAAGACGCCCGACCTGGCCCAGCTGATGCCGTTCATCCTGCGCACCTGGATGTACACCTCCGGCGTCATGTTCTCGATCAACAAGATGCTCGAGGGGCGTCCCGAGTGGATCGTCCGCGTGCTCCAGCTGAACCCGGCCGCCGTCTACATGGACCTGATGCGCTTCGCCCTCATCGACGGCTACGGCGCCTCGAACCTCCCGCCGCACGTGTGGGCCATCGCCCTGTTCTGGGCCGTCGCCGTCTTCGCCGGCGGCTTCGTGTACTTCTGGAAGGCTGAGGAGAGGTACGGCCGTGGCTGACCAGCACACCGGGGAGCTCCGCCCCACCGTGATCGCGGACGAGCTGCACATCGTCTACCGCGTCAACGGAGCCAAAACCGGCAAGGGCAGCGCCACCGCCGCGCTCAGCCGCATCCTGAAGCGAGGCTCCGACGACGCGGCGCGCGGGGTGCGCAAGGTGCACGCCGTGCGCGGGGTCTCCTTCGTCGCCTACCGGGGCGAGGCCATCGGCCTGATCGGCTCCAACGGCTCCGGCAAGTCGACCCTGCTGCGCGCCATCGCCGGCCTGCTCCCGGCCGAGAAGGGCAAGGTCTACACCGACGGCCAGCCCTCCCTGCTCGGCGTCAACGCCGCCCTGATGAACGACCTCACCGGCGAGCGGAACATCATCCTCGGCGGGCTCGCCATGGGCATGTCGCGGGAGGAGATCAAGGAGCGCTACCAGGAGATCGTCGACTTCTCCGGCATCAACGAGAAGGGCGACTTCATCACCCTGCCGATGCGCACCTACTCCTCCGGTATGGCGGCCCGGCTGCGCTTCTCCATCGCCGCCGCCAAGGACCACGACGTCCTCATGATCGACGAGGCGCTGGCCACCGGCGACCGCAAGTTCCAGAAGCGCTCCGAGGAACGCATCCGGGAGCTGCGCAAGGAAGCCGGCACGGTGTTCCTGGTGAGCCACAACAACAAGTCCATCCGTGACACCTGCAACCGCGTCCTGTGGCTGGAACGCGGCGAGTTGCGGATGGACGGTCCCACCGACGAGGTGCTCAAGGAGTACGAGAAGTTCACGGGGAAGTAGGGGGCCGCCCCACCTGATCCGGCAACCGATCGCACCGATTCGGCCGGGCCCCGCCGGAACCTTTCCGGCGGGGCCCGGCGTCTGCAAAGGAAACGCCAACTCCGGCTGGCGCCAGGAATCTTGACGCCAATCGGTGTGTTGTTGTGATGTGCAGGACACCCCGAGGGCGCTCGTTGCGTTGTACAACGTAAGCTGTACCGGTCCTCGAAAGCGGCAAGTGGGGCGATAATGCGCGACGCCCTCCGCCGGGGCCGCCCTGAGGAGCGCCGGGCGGCGTGTCCGAAATAGTGAGTATTGGGTCGGCGGTGTAGAACGGGAGATGTGACGGCAATGGCTACGGAAACTCCCCAGCTCAACGCAGCACGTGCCGTCCCCGCCACGGGAAGCGCACGGTGACGGGAACCGACACGGCGCGCGTGACGGAGCGCGCCACACTCGACAAGGCCGCGGGCGAGAACTTCCCCGTGGCACCGTTCTTCCTCCCCCGGGCCTGGCGCGCCGACCTCATGGCCGTCTACGGCTTCGCCCGTCTGGTCGACGACATCGGTGACGGCGACCTCCCCCCCGGCGGCGCCGACGCCCGGCTGCTCGGCGTGTCGGCCACCGGGGCCGAGGACCGCCTCGCCCTCCTCGACGCCTTCGAGGCCGACCTGCGCCGGGTCTTCGACGGGACGCCCCGTCACCCCCTGCTGCGCCGCCTGCAGCCGACCGTGCGCCGCCGCTCCCTCACCCCCGGGCCGTTCCTCGGCCTGATCGCCGCGAACCGCCAGGACCAGCTCGTCACCCGCTACGAGACCTACGACGACCTGCTCGCCTACTGCGAACTGTCCGCCAACCCCGTCGGCCGTCTCGTGCTCGCCGTCACCGGCACCGCCACCCCCGAGCGGATCCGGCTGTCCGACCGGATCTGCACCGCCCTGCAGATCGTGGAACACCTCCAGGACGTCGCCGAGGACCTCGGCCGCGACCGGATCTACCTGCCCGCCGAGGACATGAAACGCTTTCACGTCCAGGAGGCGGACCTCGCCATGACGACCGCGGGCGCGGGGGTGCGCGCGCTGGTCGCGTACGAAGCGGAACGCGCCCGCGATCTGCTGAATGAAGGCGCCCCCCTGGTGGGTAGCGTCCACGGCAGGCTGAAGCTGCTGCTCGCGGGGTTCGTGGCGGGGGGAAGGGCGGCGATCCGTGCGATCGCCGCCGCCGAACACGACGTACTTCCCGGCCCGCCCAAGCCCGGCAAGGCTCAGTTGCTGCGTGAGGTGGGCTCGACTCTGCGAGGAGAGGGGTGATCCGGACCGTGGAGCCTGTGCCGCACGTGTCCGCACCGGTACTCGCCGCCTACCGCTACTGCGAGGCCGTCACCGGGCAGCAGGCCCGGAACTTCGCGTACGGCATCAGGCTGCTGCCGACGCCCAAGCGCCGCGCGATGTCGGCGCTGTACGCGTTCTCCCGGCGCGTCGACGACATCGGCGACGGCGCGCTGGCGGACGACGTCAAGACCGCACGCCTGAAGGACACCCGGGCCCTGCTCACCCGGATCCGCGAGGGCGCGGTCGCCGAGGACGACACCGACCCGGTCGCGGTCGCCCTGGCCCACGCCGCCGAGGCCTTCCCGATCCCGCTCGGCGGGCTCGACGAACTCATCGACGGCGTTCAGATGGACGTGCGCGGCGAGACCTACGAGACCTGGGACGACCTCAAGGTCTACTGCCGCTGCGTGGCCGGCGCCATCGGCCGCCTCTCGCTGGGCGTGTTCGGTACGGAACCGGGGGCGCGCGGCGCCGAACGCGCGGCCGAGTACGCCGACACGCTCGGACTCGCCCTGCAGCTCACCAACATCCTCCGGGACATCCGCGAGGACGCCGAGGGCGGCCGCACCTATCTGCCCGCCGACGACCTCGCCAAGTTCGGCTGCTCGGCGGGCCTGGACGGACCGACGCCGCCGGAGGGCTCCGACTTCCCCGGCCTCGTGCACTTCGAGGTGCGGCGCGCCCGCGCCCTGTTCGCCGAGGGCTACCGGCTGCTGCCCATGCTCGACCGGCGCAGCGGTGCCTGCGTCGCCGCCATGGCCGGCATCTACCGCCGGCTGCTCGACCGCATCGAGCGCGAGCCGGAGGCCGTGCTGCGCGGCCGGGTCTCGCTGCCCGGGCGCGAGAAGGCGTACGTCGCCGTGCGCGGCCTGTCCGGGCTCGACACCCGGCACGTGACCCGCCACATCTCCCGGCGGACCGTCAGGAGGCGCGCCTGATGGACCTCCTGGGCGAGGAGCACGCCACCCCCGGCGTTCCCGGCGCGCGGCAGGCAACCCCGAGCCGCGGCGCGGCGTCCCTGACTGCGACGGTCCACCGTGCATCGTTCCAGCAGTACGGCGGACCCGCACAGGAGGACGCACGATGACCGACGGCACGCGGTCCGACCGACCGCCGGCTGACCGACACGCCGCCCCGGGCCGCGCCGGGCGCGCCGCCGTGGTGGTCGGCGGCGGGCTGGCCGGGATCACGGCGGCGCTCGCGCTCGCCGACGCGGGCGTCCAGGTGACCCTGCTCGAGGGCAGGCCGAGGCTGGGCGGCCTCGCCTTCTCCTTCCGGCGCGGCGGGCTGACCGTCGACAACGGACAGCACGTCTACCTGCGTTGCTGCACCGCCTACCGCTGGTTCCTCGACCGCATCGAGGGCGCGGCGCTGGCACCCCTGCAGGATCGTCTCGACGTGCCCGTCGTCGACCTCGCACGGCCCGAGGGCCGACGGCTCGGCAGGCTGCGGCGCGACGCGCTGCCCGTACCGCTGCACCTGGGCCGGAGCCTCGCCACGTACCCGCACCTCTCGCTCGCCGAGCGGGCCATGGCCGGGCGTGCCGCGCTCGCGCTCAAAGGGCTCGACCTCGCCGATCCGGCCCTGGACGCGACCGACTTCGGCAGCTGGCTGGCCGCTCACGGCCAGTCGGCGCGTGCCGTCGAGGCGCTGTGGGACCTGGTCGGGGTCGCCACCCTCAACGCGGTCGCGGGCGACGCCTCGCTGGGGCTCGCCGCCATGGTGTTCAAGACCGGTCTGCTGTCCGACCCGGGTGCGGCCGACATCGGCTGGGCCCGGGTGCCGCTGGGTGAACTGCACGACCGGCTCGCCCGCAAGGCGCTCGACTCCGCGGGCGTGCGTACCGAGGTCCGTTCACGTGTCACCTCCGTCTGTGTCAACGACAACGGGGGCTGGAGCGTTCAGACTCCCGGCGAGACGCTCCGGACGGACGCGGTGGTGCTCGCCGTACCGCAGCGCGAGGCGCACGGCCTGCTGCCGCCCGGTGCCCTCGACGCCCCCGAGCGGCTGCTCGGCATCGGCACCGCGCCGATCCTCAACGTCCACGTCGTCTACGACCGCAAGGTGCTCTCCAGCCCCTTCTTCGCCGCGCTGGGCTCACCCGTGCAGTGGGTCTTCGACCGCACGGAGGCGTCCGGCCTCGGCCAGGGCCAGTACCTCGCCCTGTCCCAGTCGGCCGCGCACGACGAGATCGACGCACCGGTCGCCGCGCTGCGCGAACGCTATCTGCCCGAACTCCGCCGGCTGCTGCCCCGCGCACGCGACGCCGAGGTGAGGGACTTCTTCGTGACCCGGGAGCGCACCGCGACCTTCGCTCCCGCCCCCGGCGTCGGGCGCCTCAGGCCCGGCGCCCGCACCAAGGCCCCCGGCCTCTACCTGGCCGGAGCGTGGACCGCCACGGGGTGGCCCGCGACCATGGAGAGTGCGGTCCGCAGCGGAGTGAGCGCGGCCGACGCCGCGCTGAACGCCCTGGGCCGGCCCCGCCCCCGCCACCTCTTCGAGTTCGAGGAGGCGGCGTGACGCCCGACCGGCACGCGGCATACCCCCGCACCCCCGGCACCGCAACAAGAGGAGTAACCGTGCCCACTGTGCCCCCGGCCGACAAGGCCGCTCGAGAGACCGCGGTGGACGTGGCCGCGCTCCTGGAGCGCGGCCGGACCCTGGCGACACCGGTGCTGCGGGCGGCCGTCGACCGGCTCGCGCCTCCCATGGACACGGTCGCCGCCTACCACTTCGGGTGGATCGACGCGGCGGGCAACCCGGCCGACGGCGACGGCGGCAAGGCCGTGCGCCCGGCCCTCGCCGTGCTCTCCGCCGAGGTGACCGGCGCCGCGCCCGAGACGGGCATCCCCGGCGCGGTCGCCGTCGAACTCGTCCACAACTTCTCGCTGCTGCACGACGACCTGATGGACGGCGACGAACAGCGCCGACACCGCGACACCGTCTGGAAGGTGCACGGCCCCGCCCAGGCCATCCTCGTCGGCGACGCCCTGTTCGCGCTGGCCAACGAGGTCCTGCTGGAGCCCGGCACGGTCGAGGCGGGCCGCGCCACGCGCCGGCTGACCGCGGCCAGCCGGGCCCTGATCGACGGTCAGGCGCAGGACATCTCCTACGAGCACCGCGACCGGGTCAGCGTCGAGGAGTGCCTGGAGATGGAGGGCAACAAGACCGGCGCCCTGCTGGCCTGCGCCTCCTCCATCGGCGCGGTGCTCGGCGGCGCCGACGAGCGCACCGCCGACACGCTGGAGAAGTACGGCTACCACCTCGGCCTCGCCTTCCAGGCCGTCGACGACCTCCTCGGCATCTGGGGCGACCCGGAGGCCACCGGCAAGCAGACCTGGAGCGACCTGCGCCAGCGCAAGAAGTCCCTGCCGGTCGTGGCCGCGCTCGCGGCGGGCGGGGAAGCCTCCGAGCGGCTCGGCGAGATCCTCGCCGCCGACGCCAAGAGCAGCGACTTCGAGAACTTCTCCGAGGAGGAGTTCGCGGCCCGCGCCGCCCTCATCGAGGAGGCGGGGGGCCGCGAGTGGACGGCCGAGGAAGCGCGCCGCCAGCACACCACCGCCATCGAAGCCCTCGACGCCGTCGACATGCCGGACCGCGTCCGGGCCGCGTTCACGGCGCTCGCCGACTTCGTCGTCGTACGGAAGAGATGATCCCTATCGGTCGAACAGCCCTCGCGTAGTCGCCGGCCGGCGCGGCCTTGCGTACCGCACCCGCGCACCGGCCGACGGCGGACCCACAGCAGCACGACCGGCACGACTGCACGAAGGGGAAGCCATGACAGCGACGACCGACGGAAGCACCGGGGCCACACTGCCGTCCCGCGCTGCCGCGGCCAGCGAAACCGACATCACCACCCCCGTGACGGCCGGGGTGCCCGACGCCGCCGCACGCGCCGCCCGGCGCGCCACCGACTTCCTGCTGTCCCGGCAGGACGCCGAGGGCTGGTGGAAGGGCGACCTCGAGACCAACGTCACGATGGACGCCGAGGACCTGCTGCTGCGTCAGTTCCTCGGCATCCGCGACGAGGCGACCACCGCGGCCGCCGCCCTCTTCATCCGGGGCGAGCAGCGCGAGGACGGCACCTGGGCCACCTTCCACGGCGGCCCCGGCGAACTCTCCACCACCGTCGAGGCCTACGTCGCCCTCCGGCTGGCCGGCGACGAGCCGGACGCCCCCCACATGCGCAGGGCCTCGGCCTGGATCCGCGAGCGGGGCGGCATCGCCGCCTCCCGGGTCTTCACCCGGATCTGGCTGGCCCTGTTCGGCTGGTGGAAGTGGGAGGACCTGCCCGAACTGCCGCCGGAACTCATCTACTTCCCGAAGTGGTTCCCGCTCAACATCTACGACTTCGGCTGCTGGGCCCGGCAGACGATCGTGCCGCTGACCGTCGTCTCCGCCAAGCGCCCGGTGCGTCCCGCGCCCTTCCCGCTCGACGAGCTGCACACCGACCCCGCGCACCCCAGCCCGCCTCGGCCGCTCGCCCCGGTGGCCAGCTGGGACGGCGTGTTCCAGCGTCTGGACAAGGCGCTGCACCGGTTGCGCAAGGTCGCCCCGCGCCGGCTGCGCCGGGCCGCCATGAACTCCGCCGCCCGCTGGATCGTCGAACGGCAGGAGAACGACGGCTGCTGGGGCGGCATCCAGCCGCCGGCCGTGTACTCGGTCATCGCGCTGTACCTGCTGGGCTACGACCTCGAGCACCCCGTGATGCGCGCGGGCCTTCAGTCGCTGGACCGCTTCGCCGTGTGGCGCGAGGACGGGGCCCGGATGATCGAGGCCTGCCAGTCGCCGGTGTGGGACACCTGTCTGGCCACCATCGCCCTCGCCGACGCGGGGCTCCCCGCCGACCACCCGGCGCTCGTCAGGGCCGCCGACTGGATGCTGGGCGAGCAGGTCGTGCGGCCCGGGGACTGGTCGGTGCGGCGGCCCGGGCTCCCCCCGGGCGGCTGGGCGTTCGAGTTCCACAACGACAACTACCCCGACATCGACGACACCGCGGAGGTCGTCCTCGCCCTGCGCCGGGTCGCACACCACGATCCGGAGCGGGTGGACAAGGCCATCGGGCGGGGGGTGCGCTGGAACCTCGGCATGCAGTCGAAGAACGGGGCGTGGGGCGCCTTCGACGTCGACAACACCAGCCCGTTCCCCAACCGGCTGCCGTTCTGCGACTTCGGCGAGGTCATCGACCCGCCGTCGGCGGACGTCACCGCGCACGTCGTCGAGATGCTCGCGGCCGAGGGCCTCGCCCACGACCCGCGCACCCGGCGCGGCATCCAGTGGCTGCTGGCCGAGCAGGAGCCGGACGGCTCGTGGTTCGGGCGCTGGGGTGTCAACTACGTCTACGGCACCGGGTCGGTGGTGCCCGCCCTGACCGCGGCCGGCCTCCCGGGCTCGCACCCCGCGATCCGCCGGGCGGTGGCCTGGCTGGAGTCGGTGCAGAACGACGACGGCGGCTGGGGCGAGGACCTGCGCTCCTACAAGTACGCCGGGCAGTGGAGCGGCCGGGGCGCCTCCACCGCCTCCCAGACCGCGTGGGCGCTGATGGCGCTGCTCGCGGCGGGGGAGCGGGACTCCAAGGCGGTGGAACGCGGCGTCCGGTGGCTCGCGGACACCCAGCGGGAGGACGGCTCGTGGGACGAGCCGTACTTCACCGGCACCGGCTTCCCCTGGGACTTCTCCATCAACTACCACCTGTACCGGCAGGTCTTCCCGCTCACCGCGCTCGGCCGCTACCTGAACGGCGAGCCGTTCGGCGAGAAGACGGCCCGGCCGCCGGCCGCCCGCTGCGTCCCGGAGCCCGTCAAGGAGCCCCTCGCCGAGGCCGAGGGGAGCTGATGAGCACCCGCCCCGCCCCGTCCCCGCTGCTGATCGCCTGCGCGCTCGGCATCGAACACCTCGCCCTGCACAGGCGGGAGCGCGCACCGGGCAAGCGGGGTCCGGGCGGGCCGGTGACCGTCCTGCGTACGGGCATGGGACCGAAGGCGGCGGAGCGGTCCGTCACCCGTCTCCTCGCGGCCCCCGGGTTCGCCGGCGCGGCCGTCCTGGCCGCCGGATTCTGCGCGGGGCTGGCCCCCGGCATGCACCCCGGCGACCTGGTCGTCGCCGAGGAGACCCGGGACCCGCGCGGGAGCGTCGGCTGCGTCGGCACCGGCCTGCTCGTCAGGGAACTCACGCGCACCCTGCCGGGGCGCACCGTCCATACCGGCCCGCTCACCGGCTCCGACCACGTCGTCCGCGGTCAGGAACGGTCCGATCTGCTCTCGACCGGCGCCATCGCGGTCGACATGGAGTCGGCGGCCACCCTCCTGAGCGCCGTCCGCGCGGGCGAGCGCCCGGTTGCGGCCGTCCGGGTGGTCGTGGACTCTCCTGAACATGAACTCGTCCGGATCGGCACGGTGCGCGGCGGAATATCGGCTTTCCGTGTTCTTCGTTCCGTACTTCCCGTTTTCTATGAATGGCACCGTTCTTTGCTGCTCCCCCGGAGGTGAGCCAGATGGCCATGCCGCTGCGTCAGTCCATCAAGGTCGCTACATACCTGGCCGAACAGAAACTCCGTAAGCGGGACAAGTTCCCGCTCATCGTGGAGCTGGAGCCCCTTTTCGCCTGCAACCTCAAGTGCGAGGGCTGCGGCAAGATCCAGCACCCGGCCGGGGTGCTCAAGCAGCGCATGCCGGTGGCGCAGGCCGTGGGGGCGGTGCTCGAATCGGGTGCTCCGATGGTCTCCATCGCCGGCGGCGAGCCGCTGATGCATCCCCAGATCGACGAGATCGTGCGCCAGTTGGTGGCGAAGCGCAAATACGTCTTCCTGTGCACCAACGCGATGCTGCTGCGCAAGAAGATGGACACGTTCACGCCCTCGCCGTACTTCGCGTTCGCGGTGCACATCGACGGGCTCCGGGAGCGGCACGACGAGTCGGTCGCGAAGGAGGGCGTGTTCGACGAGGCGGTGGAGGCCATCAAGGAGGCCAAGCGGCGCGGCTTCCGGGTGACCACCAACTCGACCTTCTTCAACACGGACACTCCCCAGACGATCATCGAGGTGCTCAACTTCCTCAACGACGACCTCGAGGTGGACGAGATGATGATCTCGCCCGCCTACGCCTACGAGAAGGCACCCGACCAGGAGCACTTCCTGGGCGTGGAGCAGACCCGCGAGCTGTTCAAGAAGGCCTTCGCGGGCGGCAACCGGCGCCGCTGGCGGCTCAACCACTCCCCGCTGTTCCTCGACTTCCTCGAGGGCAAGGTCGACTTCCCGTGCACCGCCTGGGCGATCCCGAACTACTCGCTCTTCGGCTGGCAGCGGCCCTGCTACCTGATGAGCGACGGGTACGTGCCGACGTACCGGGAACTCATCGAGGAGACCGACTGGGACAAGTACGGCCGCGGCAAGGACCCGCGCTGCGCCAACTGCATGGCGCACTGCGGCTACGAGCCCACCGCCGTGCTGGCCACCATGGGTTCTCTCAAGGAGTCCCTGCGCGCCATGCGCGAGACGGTCTCCGGGAACCGGGAGTGACGGCATGACCGCCGTCCCCCTGGGCGTTCCCGAGGTCCCCCGCCGGCCGGTGGCGCCGCGGCGTGCGTCGCGGCGGATCCAGGTCGGGTCCGTGGCGGTCGGCGGTGACGCGCCGGTGTCGGTGCAGTCGATGACGACGACCCGCACGTCGGACGTCGGGGCGACGCTGCAGCA
The DNA here is from genome assembly GCF_040610035.1 of Streptomyces sp. NPDC004542. Classification (NCBI taxonomy): domain Bacteria; kingdom Bacillati; phylum Actinomycetota; class Actinomycetes; order Kitasatosporales; family Streptomycetaceae; genus Streptomyces; species Streptomyces sp. NPDC004542. The sequence goes on along the minus strand of NZ_JBEXLP010000109.1, from coordinate 105 downwards.
GATCGCGGAACTGACCGCGTCCGGCTGCCAGATCGTGCGGGTGGCCTGCCCGACGCAGGACGACGCGGACGCGCTGGCGACGATCGCCCGCAAGTCGCAGATCCC
>NZ_JBEXLP010000108.1:0-23092 GCF_040610035.1 Streptomyces sp. NPDC004542 | reverse complement strand
AACCCTCCGCACGGCCGCCGCCGGCGATGGCCGGCCGGCTTTCGGCGGCCCTCACGGGTGCCTCACGTCGAAGCCGAACCGCGGGTCGGCGACACCACGGCGGAAGGCCGTCAGCGCCGCCGGACCGCTGTCGATGCGCCAGTCGGTCTCGGTGTGCGCGTCGAACCAGAGGAAGCCGACGACGTCCCGGCGGCCGGTCACCCCGCGCACCAGATCCCTGATGTCCGCCGCCTTGCGGCCGCCCGCCGCCGACGCGGTCTCCGCGACGAGCACGGGGATCCGGGTGAAGGCCCTGACCTGTTCGACGGCGGGCCCGAAGAGGGTGCCGAACGTGTGCGGTCCGTGCCCGGTGTAGTAGCCGACCAGCCCCAGCCAGTCGGCGTACGCGTCGCCCGGGTAGTACGGCTCGAGCCGGGCGCCCTTGACCGCGTCGGCCGCCGAGGGGCTCCACACCCAGATCACGTCGGACACCCCCGTGTCCTGGAAGACGTCATGGATGCGCCGCCACGCGCCGACGAACTCCCCGGGCGTGGCCCTGCGCGAGCCCCACGGGTACCGGCCGCCGTTCATCTCCTGCGCGAAAGCCAGGGCCACCGGCACGTTGAGGTCGCGAACGCTCTGCGCGGTGCGCCGGACGTAGTCGTCGTCACGGCCGTCGGCGATCTCGCGCAGCGTCCGGTGCCACGGCTCCCAGACGACGTACGGCAGGATCCCGCGTCCGAAGACCGCCCGGACTTCGTCCGTCCGGAAGGTTTCGCCCCAGGCGAGGCGGCAGGACAGCAGGTTGGGAGCCTTGCCTGCCTTCGCGGTCCACGCGTCGAGGGCGCCCGTCGGCACGGTCGTGCCGGGAAAGCCGGCTCCGAGGTACTTGCGGCCGTGTGCGGGCCGGATCATCCAGGTCACGTCGAACGGCACGTACGGTGCCGTCCTCCTGACGGCTCCCTCGCCGCCGGCCCCGATCGGCGCCGTACGGCTCGGGGCGCAGCCCGCGGCCGAGGCCGCGCCGGCGAGCGTCCAGAGAAGAGCGTCCCTGCGACTGACGGGGGCCATGGGTCAGCCCCTCCCGGCCGGGACGACGGTCGGCAGGGCCGCGCCTGCCGTGCCTCCCGGCTCCTCGGGGCGGGGCAGGACGAGGACGCGGACCACGGCCGCCGCGTAGAAGAGACCGGAGCCGAGCGGCAGGGCGAAGTCCTCCGGCACCATCGTGTCCATCCGCCACAGGGCGGCACCGATCCACAGCGCGGTGACGGGTACGGTCCAGGCCCACAGCCCGGTCCACAGCCGCCGCGTGCTGTTCCTCCGGGCACCTCCCGAACCGGTGGGCTGCCAGCCCATGGCGCGGCGGCGCAGCACGTCCCACACGGCGAACACGTGCGACCAGCTGTACAGGAGCCGCGCCGCCCATGCCTCCAGCCGGTACGGGGCGCGGTGCCACAGCGGGTACACGACGACGAGGTAGACCACGCCGGGCAGCAGCAGCCACATGTTGGTGAGCTTGACCTGCTCGGGGAAGAACAGCAGCAGCACGGAAACGATCAGCGGGCCGGTGAAGATCATCAGGGCCGACTCGATGTAGTAGACGAACCCGGAGACGTAACACAGGCGGCTGGCGAAGCGCATCGGCACCCGCCAGAAGTTCTCGAGGCTGCCCAGCATGCTCATGGAGGCCATGCACCACCGGTACTGCTGGCTGTAGTAGGCACCGACGGTGTCCGGGCACAGACCCGTGGCGAGCGCGAGCGGCACGTACCGCAGGTCCCAGCCGCGTGCCCGCAGGTCGAAGCCGGTGTGCATGTCCTCGGAGTGCTCGATCAGGCTGGTGCCGCCGACCTCGGCGAGCGCGGTGCGGCGGTAGACGGCACACGAGCCGACGCAGATGGAGCCGTCGCTGCGCTGCCGGGAGACCTGCACCGACCGGTAGAACAGTTCCTGTACGGCACCGGCGCCGCGCTCGATCCAGTTCTGCTGGTCCAGGACCCGGAAGAACTGGGGCGACTGCACGATCCCGGTGCGGGGGTCCGCGTCCATGTACGGCAGCAGTTCGTCGAGCAGATCCGTCCGCGGGGCGAAGTCGGCGTCCAGTATCAGGATGAACTCACCGTCGGAGTGCGCGAAGCCGTGGCGCAGGTTGCCGGCCTTCTTGAACCAGCCGCGGTCGGGCCGTACCAGGTAGCGGAAACCGAAGTCCTCGGCCATGGCGGCGACTTCGGGACTGTCGGAGTCGTCGAGGACGAGGGGGACGACCCGCCCGCGATAGGCCTGTGCCATCCGCTGCAGGTGGGTCCAGGTGTTGTGCAGCACCGGGATCGGCTCCCCGCACACGGGGAGGAAGACGTCGACCGACGGATATTCCCGCGGCGCCCAGGAGCGCACCAGCTCGCGGTGGGCCGCGACGTCCAGGTCGGGGGTGAACAGGTCCAGCCTGAGCGAGATCAGGAAGCCGAGCGCGGACAGCAGCAGCACCGGAGTGAACGCCCAGATCCACGGACCGTTCCGGGCCGAGTCGACCTGGCTGTACAGGACGCAGACGAACCCGGCGAACGACGTCAGGCTGAGCAACCAGGTACGGCGTACGACGTAGGAGTACTTCTCGTCGTCGTCGGGCGGTGTCGGAAGCAGCCCTTCGGGACGCGCCGCCCGAGGCGGCCGCCGGGCCGCGGGACGCCACGGTCCGCGACGGGCCGGCCGTACGGACCCGGTGGACACAGGAACACGGTGGGCGGCCATGACGTAGGGCTCCAGGGGCGGCTGATGGGAATGCTGTCCGGACGTGCTGACGCGCATGACCGGCACCGTTCGGCCGGGGCAGCACGAGGCAGAGGTTAGAGACACGCACGGCGGCGCACGCCCGCGCGGGCGCCAAGAGGGGCTGTTGGGGCAGAGGTGCTGCACCAAGAAACGGGGCGTCTTCCGGAAGCCCGTGCCGGCCTCGGTTGTCGAGAGGTGGCCAGAAGTGATGGGTAGACGGGCCGCGTGCATGACATCTCATATACGACCCGGCGGTCGGCGGTCGGCGGTTGGCGGTCTCCGGGTCTGTCGGGCGACAGGACGGCACCGACGGCGGTCCCGTCCTGCGGGCCGCACCGGTCGAGGGGCAGACCCGCCGGAGCGGGCCAGGCTCCGTCGACGCCGCGCGCTCAGGCGGGCCGGCCCCGCACGAGCGGCGCGGCCTCTGTGAACAGGCGGGTCGGCGTTCCCTCCGGGGCCTCGAGGACGGCGCCGTCGGTCACGTTGAGCAGGGCATGAGCCGCCCAGATGAACCGGTAGCAGGGCACGGCCGACATCCGGTAGTCGGCGACGACCGCTCCGTCCCGATGGGTGATCGACCGCTCCAGGGAGAAACCGGGGCAGTCCACCCTGAGCGCGCCATCCACGGGACGCCACGGCCGGCTCCACGCCTCGCCGTGATCAGGTGTACCGCGCACGGTAGGGAGGCACTCCTCCAGCCCGCCCGCGTCGGCGAACGGGACGCCAGGAGCGGCGAGGTCGCGGAGCGGTTCACTGCGGCTCCACAGCCACTCGCGATCCCCGCGGTGCAAGGATGTCCAACGGCCCCCGAGCGCCGGGTCCGTGGTGCAGGTGAGCGGTTTCTCTCCGGACCCGTCGGTCACGTTGCCCGCCTTTCGCGGATGTGTCCTCGTGCCGTCGGGCTGAGCGGGGCCCCGGCGCTGGGAATCGACGGCCCCCCTCAGGAGTGCGCCGCGGCTTCCGGTGCGGCGAGCCGGTCGAGGTCCGCGAGGGCCTTGGCCAGCAGGTTGAGCATGGCGAGTTCGGCGCGGGCGGGGTCCTGGTCGCGGATGGCGTCGAGTACGGCGCGGTGACTGGGGACGGGGTCGTCCGTGGTGGAAGGCCGCGTCGGCCTCGGCTGCGGCCGCGGAGTCCACCTGTGCGTGTCCCATGGCCTCGAGGGCGGTCAGGTCGGCGTCGGTGCGGTGCAGGGCGGCCCGGTGTGCCGCGGCGGGCCCGATGATGGACCCTTCGGCGACCAGTTGCTCAAGCTCGCCCCGTACTCCGTCGCCCGCTCCCTCACGAGAGGCACCCTCCTCGCGATGCCCACCGCACGGCCCGCCCGTCTCCCCGACACCCTGAAGATCACTCTGTGGGACTTCACCTGGTACACCCGCACCGGTCCCGGTGAACCCTTCGCCGACCTGGACCAGGCCTTCGCCGAGGCGGTGGAACGCGGCTACAACACCGTCCGCGTCTGTGCCATGCCCTACCTGCTCTTCGGCTCCGGCCTCGACACCAGCCGCCTGCGCCTCGGCCCCCTGGGCGGCGACTACGGCCGGCGGGTGCGCTGGCGCCGCCGGGGGAGACGTCCAGGACACCGAGTTCGTCACGGTGCGGCAGTCCTTCCCGGTCGCCGCGGGTGGCGACGGCGACCGCGCCGGTGGTGCCCGCGCGGCCCAGGCGGTCCACCGGCGCGAGACCGTCGAGGACGCCGGAGAGGTATCCGGCGCAGAAGGCGTCCCCGGCCCCCACTGTGTCGGCGGCGGCGTCGTGGTCCAGCCCGGTGACCGTGGTCACCGGGACACGGTCGGCCTCGAACTCCGTGTTGAGGAGGAAGTTGTTGTCCGCTCGCACGGCCCAGCGGCCGCTCCTGGCGTCGAGCCGCCAGGAACTGAGCGAGTGGAATACCGGGGCGTCACCGTCGAACGAGAGTGGGGTCCACTGGTTGTACCCCGCTCCGTTCCAGGCGCATTCGGCCCAGCGGTCGCCCGCGTACACGACGGTGTCGGTCTTCGTGCCGTGCACCGTGAAGAAGAACCCGGACCGTGAGACGTGGGTGCAGTCGGCTTCCGTGCCGGCCATGACGGTCTCCGCGCGGTACGGGCCCTGCGGGTCGTCTCCCGCCGACTTGATGACGTGTGTTGCGGAGGCGTTCCAGCCGTGCAGGTCGGAACTCGCGATGTAGTAGTGACGAACGGCGTCGGTACTGTCACCGGGAGGACCGGGGACCCGCGGCGCGGCGCAGCCGGTTGGCGATGGCGAGTCCCAGCCCTTGTTCCGTCGGCAGGGAAGCGACTACGAGGTCGCAGCCCCGCCGGTCGAAGTCACGCAGGAAGCCGTACAGCCCGCGCGCGTAGGCGGCCGTCGAGCCGGGGACCGCCACCACGGCGTGCGCCCTCACCGGAGCGTCGGCGGAGGAGGCGGGAAGAAGGACACCCACCTGGTGCCCGAGCGCCTGCGCGTGCTCCGCTTCGGCGACGACCTTCTCCGGCTCGACGAGGACCACCCGTGCTCGCGGCGCGTAGTGTGAGGGATGCTGGCCCGGTACCCGGACGCGGCTGGCCGTAGGGACCGCTACAGGGCACCCCAGCACCGCTTCGAGGTCCTCGCGCGTCACCCCGCCGGGCCGGAGGACGCTCGGGACCCCGCCGGTGGCGTCGACGATGGTCGACTCGACGCCGACCGCGCAGGGGCCGCCGTCCAGCACGAAGTCGACGGCATCACCGAGTTCCGCCCGGACGTGGTGGGCGGCTGTGGGACTGACCTGGCCGAAGCGGTTGGCGGAGGGGGCCGCGACACCGCCGCCGAAGGCCGACAGCAGCGCGAGCGCGACGGGGTGGTCGGGTACCCGCACAGCCACCGTCCGGAGGCCGCCTGTGGCTTCGAGGGGCACCCGCCCACCGCGCCGCAGGACCAGCGTGAGTGGCCCCGGCCAGAAACGCTCGGCCAGCAGGAGGGCCGCCGCCGGAACCTCCTCGACCCAGTCGTCCAGGTGCTCCGTACCGCCGATGTGGACGATCAGCGGATGGGACGGGGGGCGCCCCTTGACCTCGAAGACACGCGCGACGGCGCTGCGGTCCTCTGCGTCGGCGCCCAGACCGTAGACCGTTTCGGTGGGGAAGGCCACCAGGCCGCCGGCGCGCAGCACTCCGGCCGCCGTCTCGATATCACTGGTTCTCACCGTCACCCTCGTAGTCCCTTCACTGTTCCGCTCTCCTGTCAACGCCCCCATGACCCAACGAGCCTGCCACTCCAACGTTGCGAGCGCGGGACCCGTACAGCAGTGCCGGGACGTCACCCGTTACCTCGGCACCGACGAACAGGTCCCGGCCGTGTCACATGGGTCGCGGCGATGCGGGAATCCGGTGATCGGACAACGACCTTGTGAAAAAAGGAGGCCTTCATGCAGAAGGGAAAGTGGATCACAGGCAGTGATCGCGCGCGGTTGGCGCGGGCCTTCGCCCGGGAGTACGCCGAGGGCCGGTCGATCCGGGTCATAGCCGAAACCCATGGGCGGTCCTACGGCTTCGTGCACAGCGTGCTCACCGAAGGGGGCGTACGCCTCAGGTCCCGCGGGGGCGATGTGCGCGCCGGCGCTGCCCGGTCGGAGCCGTGACCGCGGCCGGGCGGGGAAAGCGCATGCGGTGATCGATCGCGGGCACTCGGTCTTCCCGGTGGAAGTGTCCGCCCGTGGCCACCGTGACGCCATCCGATGGAGCGGCGCGCGTGCTCGGAGGTGCCGCGGGCATACGTGTCGCGGGCCCGGTGGGACGGACCGCATGTCGAGAGGGATGGTCACTGTGCTGCTGCCCGCGGAGAAGGAATTGCGTGCTGTGCTGGCCCGCTTCGCCGAGGCCCGCTTCCGGCACGACCTGCAGCCCACCGGCTACTCGAGCCGGGTGCTGGAGGACACCTCCGTCAGACTGTGCGTCATGACCGGTACCACGTCGGTGGACCAGGCCCTCGTCGAGGCCGACGCCCTCCTGGACCGGATGCGGGAGGACCGTCGCACGGCCACTCGAGCACCTCGGACCCTGGCTGCCTGACTTCGACGAAGGGCAGCTGTGCGGCGCGGGTCGCGGTCACCCACGAGGTGTCGTTCCCACCCGCCGGCGCGGATCGAGCAGGCCCGGCGAGACCGTCGCAGCAACCGTCCCTGCGCATCAGCCGCCCCATCCCGAGCCGGTCCTTTCCGGCCTTGGCCGTGCGCTGGGCGGCGGGTTCGAAGGCTGCCGTCAGTTCCTCGGTGCTGTACGGCACTCCGCCCCTGAGGACCGCCACGGTACGGACCAGGGTGGTGAAGTCGGTGAACGGGGCGCCGTCCACGACGGCCAGGTCGGCGAGCCTGCCCTCCTCGAGGGTGCCCAGGTCGCGGTCGGCACCGAAGAGGCGGGCGGGCACAACGGTGGCGGTGCGCAGGGCCTGGGCCGGGGACAGGCCGCCTTGGTGCAGGGCGCGCAGCCCGAGGTGGAAGGAGAGGCCGACGGGGACGAGCGGCTGGCCGGTGCCGAGGGCGAGGAGACCGTCCGCGGCCAGGATCCGCCGTGCCCAAGGAACACGGCAGCGTACGGCGGGGTCAGATGCCGGGTTCGACGGTACGGGCGGTACGGGCCGTGGCGCGGAGTACCGGGTCGTTGCGGAGCCGCGCGAAGGTGATGAGCAGGGTCAGTGCCTGTACGACGGCGCATGCCCCGATGACCTGGGTCAGGTGGGACGGCGGGGTGACGGCGAGGAGAATGCCCGCCAGGGGGAACGGCAGCAGCAGGATGAGGATGGTCAGCGACAGCGTCGTGCCGAACATCGCGGGCGGGATGATCAGCGAGCGCAGGGTGCGCAGGACCACCGTGAGCCCGCCGTCGGCGGCCATGAAGAGGGCGACCAGGGCTGCGTAGCCGGTGTAGGCGGAGGCCAGCGGTATGGCGAGGCAGGCGGCGGCCGCTACGACCGCGCTGATCACCCCGACCCCCCACAGGCCGAGCCGGTCGAGGGCGAAGCGGCAGCAGGTGACGGCGACCAGCGTGGCCGCGGCGGCGATCGACCAGAGCGTGCCCACGGCGACCGGGGACCGGCCGAAGCGGCCCTCCACGAGGATGGGACTGGCCGACTGGAGCAGGCCGAGTGCCAGGTTCGAGCAGGCCAGGCCGGCCACGAGGCGCCGCAGGGAGGGCAGGGTGCGCAGCGTCTGCCACCCTTCCCGCAAGCCGCCGCGGTGTCCCGGTCCGGTCTGACGGGCCGTGCGCAGGGGTGTGGGCGGCGTCTGCAGTGCGAGGCCGGCGGAGAGGAACGACAGCACGGCCAGGCAGGCGAGCATACGGGTCGGCCCGGTCAGGAGAAGGAGGCCGCTCACGGCCGGGCCGACCAGGGTGGCTGTCTGGTCGATGCCGATCAGCACCGGCTGCACCTTGTGGGAGCGGCCCTGCAGGCGGCGGCCGACGATCGCGCCCACCGCCTCGTTGGCGATGAAGCTGAACTGGGTCAGGGCTCCCGTCACGGCGGCCAGTGCCATGACGGTGACGGTCTCGCCCGTTCCGGTCGGCAGCACCACCAGGATGACCGCGGCGCCCGCCACCACCAGGGCGCGGGCGAGTGAGGCGAGGAAGCACACGATCGCCGCGCCGCTGCGGTCCACCAGGTCCCCGGCGAAGCCGAAGGCGGCCACGCGGGGGATCCACTCCAGGGCGAAGGCCAGTCCGGTCAACGACGCGGAGCCGGTGGTGGCCAGTACGACGAGCGGCATGGCGTAGGTCGCCATGGAGTAGGCGAGTGCGTCGCACGCCCGAGGGGCGTAGACCCGTCGGAGGAGGCTGCCCGTGGGCATGGCCGCATGCCGGCCGGCGGGCTGCATCTCGTACAGGGATACGGTCACGAAGTAGGGGGCTTTCGGTGAGCGGGGGCACGAACGGACGGCGGGACGTTTTCCGCGGATCACGCGGACAGGGATGTTTGCGCCATTCCGGACATGCTCATGACACAACGCTGGGTCACGTGAACTCCGCTCGAAACGGGAGCCGAAGTCAGAAGAACGCCGATCAAGATCCTTGTTGAGGCCTCAACTACGGCGCGGTCACAAGATAGCGGAAGATGCCTTTCCGTGAGAGCGGCGGGAGTGTCCGGGGAGTGTTGTCCGCTCGGTAATGGGGGCGGGTCCCTGACGGGGCGCCACTGTACAGGTGAAAAGGTGCCCGTGAGGGGCCGTCATGCGCTTGAGGGGTGCGGGCGGCCGGTGCGCCCGGTGCGGGCATGGGAGGCCGCCGCGGGGCCCGGTGATGCCGCGGGACCCTCGGCCGGCGGCTCACGGGGTCTGCCCGCTTCCGGTGAACATGGCGAGGAGGCCGCGGGGTGCGTCGTCTCCGCAAGGCAACTCGTTGATGTGGATGCCTTCGGCGGCGGCGGCGCTCCGCGTGAACATGTCCTGCTCGTATGCGGCGGGCGCCGGCTCGACGTCGTCGGGGCGTTCGGCGAGGGCCTTGAGGTCTCCGCCTCGTAGACCCTGGCCGGGATGCCGTGGACGTGCAGGACGCGGGCGAGCGTGAGGCCGCCGAGACCGGCACCGATACCCCGGTCCACGTGGGCGCCCTGCCGCCGGGTCGCTTCCCCTCCGGACCCGCTGGGTCCGGAGGGGAACCGGCCGTGTGCGTCAGCGGAAGTTCACGTCACTGCACAGGAAGTAGGTCTGGTCCATGTGCGAGGCCTGCCAGATCGTGTAGACGACGTGACGGCCGCTGTACCCCGAAGTGCTGACGGGGATCGAGTAGTTCTGACTGGGTGCGTACTTGCCGGTGCGGGCGACCAACTGGAGGTCGCTCCACTTCAGCGGCTGGGTGGTGGGGTCGTACCCCTGCCGCGTGACGTAGACCAGGAAGTAGTCCGCGCCGTGGCTGGCTTGGTCGTACAGTTGCACGGTGAAGTTGCTGGAGATGTCCGTCGTCTTCCACGGACCCACGGCGTCCAGGGAGTTGTAGCGGCCGCTCTCGGTGTGGCCGCCGCTGCACAGTTGCCCGTCGGGGATGACGGCCTGGAAATTGCCGGCGGAGCCGTTGCGGTACAGGCCGTTCCAGTTCCACATGGCGTTGGGGTTGTCCTGCCAGGCCTGCCAGCACATGGGGTCTTGCTGGGCCATGGCCGGGTTCTGGAAGTCGTTGCCCCAGCGCAGCCAGCAGCCGTAGTTGCGGGACGCCGGGTCGACGACCGAACCGTGGGCGTAGGCGGTACCGCTCCAGGGGATCAGGCAGAGGAGCATGGCGGCGAAGACGCTCAGAAGGAGCGTCGGACGCAACCGCGCCCGTGCGACATGATCACGACAGATCATGGAGTCCTTCTTTCGGATGTGGGGGTTGTCTTTCGTGTGGTGCTGTGGAGCTCGCGCGCAGTGGGAGCGCTCCCAGTGCACAGGCTGCGCCTCCCGCTCCGCCGCGGCAACAGGTTGATTACGCCACTTTGGCTTTCGCATGGCGCATTCGTTACGACGCAGCTGCCTGGCTGTGCCGCTTCCCGGGACGCCGTCCCGCCGGCGTTGCGGTCAGGACCGTGTGGTGCAGACCGTCCCGTTGAGGCGGAAGACGGTCGGCGTCGGCCTGCTCGACCACGTGTGCGGAGACCTGCGAGGAGGAGGAGCCGGAGGCCACCATGGTGTCGCCGGCGCCGCCGAGCGCGCCGAGGGCCTTGATGCCGTAGTAGGGGGCGAACGGGGTGTTGGCGGTGGGTTCGCACACGGACCCGGAGCAGCCGGCACTCGACAACATGCCCATGTCCCCGTAGTCCGTCTCGCCGTTCACGGTGGAGATGCTGCCCACCCCGTTGTGGGTGTCCCACCAGTCGACGGTGAACACGCCGTTCTCCAGGGCGGTCATCATGGCGTCCGCGGCGAAGAGGCCGTTGGGGCGGGTGGTGAACGGGGTGCCGCCCGTGCTCGCGTCCACCTCCGTCATGGCGATGCCGATCCGTGCCGAATCGGCCCCGGCGTAGCGGTCCAGCTGGCTCCGAACTTCCCGGAGTTCGCCGGGAAGCTGCGCGACCCTGTCCACGGCCGGTTCTCCGGCGGAGCCACCCGGATACCAGTGCACGCTCAAACCAGAACTGTGAAAGCGCTCCCATAATGGGGAGGCGGGCAGGTGGTGTCAACGGCCGGGACGCCGAAGCGCGAACGCGGGGCACGCGCGCCCTTTGCGCAAGTCAGCAGGCTGGTACGGGGCCGTCCGGCGTTGTCCCGCACACCTGGTGGAGGGGGCGTTCAGTGGGTCCCTCCGGGCCGGCCCCTCCAGGCCGGCCACCGGTGGCGGCGCTCTAGAGGGGACGGACCGTTGCCGGGCGGGAGCCGGAGGCGGAGGGGTGGGTGTGGGCGGCTTGCAGGAGCTTGGCGGCGCCGCGGACGGCTGCGGTGTGCGGGGCCGGAACCATGCGCAGCGGCGCGTGCAGCCGCCCGGTGAGGTGGTAGGTGATCTCCGGGTGCAGGGCGCCGCCACCCGCCAGGAGGACGCCGCGGTGGAGGGCGTCGACGGTGAGCGGGGTGCGGTCCTGGCGGAGCATCGCGGTCAGCATCGAGGCCACCGTCCCGGCGATCTGCTCGGCCGTGGTCGTTCCGTCCAGGTCGCTGGTGCCCAGGGCGGTGCGGCGCGCGTCGGTGACGGCGCCGTCGTCAAGCAGGACCACCTCGGTGACGTGGGCGCCGATGTCCAGCACCATCAGCGGCCGGGACGTGTCCGCACCGGCCGCCACGGCGATGGCCCGAGCCCTGGGCACCGTCAGGACGCTGTGCGGCCGCAGTACGTCGAGGGCGGTGCGGGCCTGGGTGCGGTAGGCGACGCCGTCCAGGGCGGGAGCGGTGACGATGACCATGGGGCGGGTGCAGCGGGGCAGGCGGTCGGTGAGCAGGCGCTGCAGCACGCGGGCGCACCCTGGGGCGTCGATGATGGTGCCGCGCTGGACGGGGTGCACAGCGCCGGGGCCGGGGAAGGCCACGGTGGGCACGTCGACGATGACGCCCCGGCCCGCGATCCAGGCCCGGGTGCGGGCGCTGCCCATGTCCAGGGCGATGCCGCAGCAGCGCCGGCATGTCGGCCAGGGCCGGTGCGGGGCGACGGCGTGCGGGCGGGACGCGCCGGTCATGCGGCCGCCTCCTTGACCTGCTGGCAGCGGGCGCAGTAGCGGGCCTGCGGCACGATCACCAACCGTTCCCGGTCGATGGGGCGCCGGCACAGGTGGCAGGTGCCGTACGTGCCGTCGTCCAGGCGGGCCAGGGCTGCTTCGACGTCGGTGAGGACCATGCGCGCGGAGGCGGCGAGCTTGATGTGCACCTCCCTCTGGGAGGCCGCCTGCTGCTGGAGCCGGTCCTCGGTGCGGGAGGCGACCGGTCCGGCGAGCTGCCGCAACTGCTCCTGGCGGAACAGGCGCTGCTCGTGCAGGTTCTCGCGCAGGGCCGCGAGGTCGTCGCACGACAGCTGTGCCGTGCTCTGGCTGATGGTCTGGCGGGTCACCACTTCACCCCTTCGAGGGCAGGGCGCGGGAGATCGAAACGGGCGGTGGTCAGATGGCGCGGCGCTGGCAGGGTACGCAGAAGCGGGTGTACGGGAGGATCTCCAGCCGTTCCGCCGGGATGGGCCTGGCGCAGTCCAGGCAGGCTCCGTAGGTGCCGTTCTCGACGCGGGCGAAGGCTTCCTCGATGTCTTTCAGGGTCCGCTCCATCGCGGTCCGCTGCTCGGACAGCAGGTAGTCGTCCTGGGCCTGTCCGGTCTCGCTGAGGGCCTGCAACTGCGCCAGTCGGGAGCTACGGGCGTGTTCCAGGCGCTGTCGCACCTCATGGGGGTGGGGTTCGGCGCGGGTGATATCGAGCGACATCGTCGATCCCTTTTCTCGTCCGGCTTGGTGCCTTCCACCCTGGCCGGGCCGGCGGCGGATACCCATCGGCCGCAGGCCCCATATACGCCGGGCCACGGCACCCATGCGGCAGGGTGGGTGGTGCGCGTCCCGTGAAATGGGGTCCGGGTCCCATCGACGGGGCACTCGGGACGGGGCAGGCTGGCCCCAGGATCACTTCGAGCATCCGGCACCGTGAACAGGGCGGCCGCACAGGACGAGGTGAAGCGAAAAAGGGGAGGCACACGGCCGGTGTCCTTGTTCTGGCGGATCTTCGCCCTCAACGCCGTAGTGCTGGGCACGGCCACGGCGCTGCTGCTGTGGGCACCGGTGACCGTTTCCGTTCCGGTCGTGCTCACCGAGGCGATCATCCTGGTCGCCGGTATGGCCGTGATGCTGGTCGCCAACGCCGCCCTGCTACGGCTCGGCCTGGCCCCGCTGGACCGGCTCACGAGATTGATGACCACCGTCGACCTGCTGCGCCCCGGCCAGCGGCTGCCCGCCTCCGGCGGCGGTGAGGTCGCCGAGGTGATCCGCACGTTCAACGCCATGCTGGAGCGGCTGGAACAGGAGAGGGCCACCAGCAGCGCCCGGGCCCTGCTGGCCCAGGAGGCCGAACGCCGCCGCATCGCACAGGAACTGCACGACGAGGTGGGCCAGAGCATGACCGCGATCCTGCTGGGCCTCAAGCGCGCCGCCGACGACGCGCCGGCGCCGCTGCGCAAGGAGCTCCACGAGGTGCAGGAGATCACCCGGGAGAGTCTGGACGAGGTCCGTCGCCTGGTACGACGGCTACGGCCCGGAGTGCTGGAGGACCTGGGGCTGGTCAGCGCCCTGACCTCGCTCGCCGAGAACTTCGCCACCCACACCGGGCTTCAGGTCACCCGCCGCTTCGACACCGACCTGCCGGACCTGAGCCCGGAGACCGAACTGGTCCTGTACCGCGTCGCCCAGGAATCCTTGACCAACGTCGCCCGCCACGCCGGCGCCCAGCGGGTCACCGTCGCACTGCGGCACACCGACGACAGCGTGGTGCTGACGGTCACCGACGACGGCTCCGGCATCCAGGCGCCCCATGAGGGCGCCGGCATCCGCGGCATGCGCGAGCGGGCCCTGCTCATCGGGGGCAGCCTCGAGATCACCCCGGCACCCCGCACCGGCACCCGGATCCAGCTCACCACGCCCGTTCCCAGGAAGCAGCCCTGACCATGCCTGAAACGACCACGCCCGACAAGCCGGGAACGAGCACGATCCGCATCCTGCTCGCCGACGACCACGCGCTGGTCCGCCGAGGTGTGCGCCTCATCCTCGACCAGGAACCGGACCTCGAGGTGGTCGCCGAGGCCGGTGACGGCGCCGAGGCCATCGAACTGGTCCGCACCCACGATGTCGACCTGGCCGTGCTGGACATCGCCATGCCCCGTCTGACCGGGTTGCAGGCCACCCGCGAACTGGCCGCCCTCAAGCCGGACCTGCGGATCCTGATGCTCACCATGCACGACAACGAGCAGTACTTCTTCCAGGCGCTGAAGGCCGGGGCGAGCGGGTACGTGCTGAAGTCCGTCGCCGACCGCGACCTGGTCGCCGCCTGCCGGGCCGCGATGCGGGACGAGCCCTTCCTGTATCCCGGCGCGGTCACCGCGCTGATCCGCAACTACCTCAACCGGGCCCGCCACGGCGAGGAGACCCCCGACCAGATCCTCACCCCCCGCGAGGAAGAGGTCCTCAAACTGGTGGCCGAGGGGCACTCCTCCAAGGAGATCGCCGACCTGCTGTTCATCAGCATCAAGACCGTCCAGCGGCACCGCGCCAACCTGCTGCAGAAGCTCGGCCTGCGCGACCGCCTGGAACTCACCCGCTACGCCATCCGCGCCGGCCTGATCGAACCCTGACCCACCGGCCCGCACCACCCACCGATCCACACCACCCACCACGACCGAAGGGGACGGTGCATGCAGCACACCGCGCGCACCGTCCCCGGCCCCCGCAGCGCCCGATTCCCCGCCGCAGCACTGCTGGCGGCCCTCGTGCTGGCCCTGCTGGCCACGCTCGGTGCCGCTGGACCGCCGCCCGGTGCGCCGGACGGGCCGGCAGCCGGAGCGGCAGCAGCCGATCACCACCGGGACACCGGGCCGCGCGCCGACGAGGGATACGACACCGGCCGCGGGCCGCGTACCGCGACCCGCCAGGAGCCGCACCGCGAGCATCCCGCTCCGCGCTGCCGCTGCGCCACCATCGCCCTGGGCGCGACCGGCACCGCACCGGGCACCGCGCGGTACCCGGTGTCGAGCGACCGCCTCCCCTCCCCGGAGCCGTACGCACACCATGACCGTGGGCGGGCACCTCCCGCGTCCTCCGGCACCTGATCCTGCTTCTCCCTCACCCTCTCCCCGACAGCACCCGCACGCCCGCGCGTGGCCCTGGTGCTGCGCCTGCCGGAGGCCTTTCGTTGAACCGTTCCCTGCGCATGAGGGCGTCGCTCGCCCTCGCCGTGCTCGCCGTCTCCCTGTACATCGCCGTCACCGTGCCGGTCCGCCTCGGCCTGGACCTGCGCGGCGGCACACAGATCGTGCTGCAGACCCGCTCCACCCCCACCACCGACGCCGACCGCGCTGCCACCGACCGCGCGCTGGAGGTGCTGCGCGGCCGCATCGACGCGCTCGGCGTCGCCGAACCCAGCCTCGTGCGCTCCGGCGAGCGGCGGATCATCGTCGAACTGCCCGGCGTCCAGGACCCGAAGAAGGCCGCCGACGTCCTGGGCCGTACCGCGCAGCTCACCTTCCACCCGGTGCTGGGCCTCGCCGACCGCGCCGGCGGCACCTCCGGGCCGCTGCCGAAGCGGCCCCATGAGCGGGTTCTGCCCGACGAGTCGGGCACGCCGCTGCGCCTCGGGGCCGCCGCCCTGACCGGTGAGCACGTCAAGGAGGCCGCCGCCCGGTTCGACCAGCAGGGCGGCGCCGGGTGGCACGTCACCGTCGGCTTCGCGGGCGCCGGTCGTGACGGCTGGGCCCGCCTGACGGGCGAGGCCGCCTGCCATCCGCCGGGCGACCCGGCGCGGCGGATGGCCATCGTCCTCGACGGCAAGGTCATCTCCTCGCCCCAGGTCGATCCCTCCGTCGCCTGCGAGACCGGCATCCGCGACGGCGCCACGCAGATCACGGGCTCCTTCGGCCCGGAGGCAGCCCGCGAGCTGTCCCTGCTCATCAACGGCGGGGCGCTGCCCGTACCGGTCGAGACGGTCGAACAGCGCACCGTCGGCCCGACCCTGGGCGCTCGGGCCATCACGGCCGGCGCCTGGGCGGCGGCCATCGGAACGGCACTGACCTCGCTGTTCATCATCGTCGTCTACCGGCTGATGGGCGTGCTGGCGGCCGCCGCCCTGGCCTGCTATGGCCTGGTCTCCTACGCCGCCCTGGCCGCGCTCGGCGCCACCCTGACCCTGCCCGGCCTGGCCGGTTTCGTCCTGGCGATCGGCATGGCCGTGGACGCCAACGTGCTGGTCTTCGAACGGGCCCGCGAGGAGTACGCGAGCCGCCGTCGCCCCAGTACCCGCTCGGCACTGGCGGCCGGGTTCCGCAACGCCTTCAGCGCGATCGCCGACTCCAGCATCACCACACTGATCGCGGCAGCCCTGCTGTTCTTCCTCGCCTCCGGGCCCGTTCGGGGCTTCGGTGTCACCCTCGGCCTCGGCGTACTCGCCTCCACGTTCAGCGCTCTGGTGATCACTCGCGTGCTCGCCGAGTACGCCGCCGGCCGCCCCGGCCTGCGCCGCCGTCCCCGCCTCACCGGCATCGCGGCCACGGGCGCCGTCCGTGACCGCCTCACCCGACGCGACCCCCACCTGATGCGTCACCCCCGCCGCTGGCTGGCCACCTCGGCCGCCGTGCTCGTCCTGGCCGCCTCGGGCATCGCTGCGCGCGGCGTCGACCTCGGTGTGGAGTTCACCGGTGGCCGCCTCATCGAGTACGCCACCACCAGCCCCGTCGACCCGGACCGGGCCCGAACGGCGCTCGAGGACGCCGGATTCTCCCACGCCGTCGTGCAGTCCTCCGGCGACACCGGCCTGACCGTGCGCACCGATCCGCTGACCGACGCCGAGGACGCCCAGGTCACCGGTGCCGTGCGCGACCTCGCCGACGGGGCGGTCAAGGTCCGCGACGAGCTCATCGGCCCCAGCCTCGGCCAGGAGTTGCGGCGCGGCGCGCTGACCGCCCTCGCGGTGGCCCTCGGCGCGCAGCTCGTCTACCTCGCGGCGCGCTTCCGCTGGCTGTTCGGCACCGCCGCGGTCGCCGCGCTCGCCCACGACGTGGTGATCCTCGTCGGGGTCTTCGCCTGGCTCGGCAAGCCCGTCGACGGGGTGTTCCTGGCCGCCCTGCTCACCGTCATCGGCTACTCGGTCAACGACTCCGTCGTCCTCTTCGACCGCGTCAGGGAACTGGCCCGCAAGTCTCCCGGGGCGCCACTGCGCGGCGTCGCCAACCGGGCGATCCTGCAGACCCTGCCCCGCACCGTGAACACCGGCATGGGCGCCGCCTTCATCCTCACCGCCCTCGCCGTGCTCGGCGGGTCCTCGCTCACGGACTTCGCCCTGGCGCTCCTCATCGGCCTGGCCGTCGGCACGTACTCGTCCGTCTTCACCGCGGTCCCGGTGGCCATGGAACTCCACCGGCGCGGCGACCGGGCCCGTCCACCCCGCCGGCCCTGACCCGCCGGGGCCGCGACAGGCCCGCGCCACAGGCGCCGGGGACGCCCCGGCCCACCAGGTCGGCCGGCGGCACGGCGCTCATGGGGCCGCACCCCCGGCATCGCCCTTGCCGCCGCTGTCCGACGCAGAAAGCCGGCTGCCGGCGCGGACGGAGAAGGCCGACCCGGATCTCGAGGTCACGTTCAAGGACTACGGCACGCTGCCCGTCGAGGAGGGCGCCCGTCTCTACGGCCTGCACACCGAGACCTCCTGGGGCGCCGACGACATCCGTCTCCTCGCGGTCGGACGGGACGGCAGGACCGTGGCGGTCGTCGACTGGGGCCGGATGGGAGGTTTCCAGGACGCGCCGCTGAAGGCCTTCAAGAAGACGGTCACCACGGCCGTGAACAAGCTCCACTGACCGCACGACCCGGGCCGCCCCGCCCTCCCGCCACGGGGGTGGAAGGGCGGACCGCCGACGATCACCACACGCTGCGGCAGACGGAGAACACACATGAACAGCAAGACCCGCACAGCCCTGACCGCCGGCGTCCTCGCCGTCGCCCTCGGTCTCGGCGCCACCGGCCAGGCGGCTTCCGCCGGCACCCCGCGCAGCGTCGGCGGCAAGCCGTCGGACGACATCACCCGCATCGCCGACTTCTACGGCGCCTACATCGACGCGGTGACCGACGAGGACAGCGGCGGCTTCGGGGCCGCACTGCGCAGCCACTACCTCACCGCCGACTTCCAGAAGGAACTGAACACCTGGGAGGAGAAGGAGCACGCCGACGGAATCCTGCGCGCCCAGAACGTCCCGCTCGCCTGGAAGGTCACCGACAACGGCACCGCCGACCACATGGAGGCCGTGGTCACCCTCACCTGGAGCAAGAACAGCACCACCAGGCTGGTCGTCGACATGACCCGCGACAGCCGCAAGATCTTCCACATCGGGGAGAAGGGCATCGGCGTGGCCGTGCGGCGCCGCACCGGGACGGGGCCAGGGGG
Source organism: Streptomyces sp. NPDC004542 (assembly GCF_040610035.1). Lineage (NCBI taxonomy): Bacteria > Bacillati > Actinomycetota > Actinomycetes > Kitasatosporales > Streptomycetaceae > Streptomyces > Streptomyces sp. NPDC004542. The sequence goes on along the minus strand of NZ_JBEXLP010000108.1, from coordinate 4,821 downwards.
CGTCCGCCGAACGAGCCCGCCGCACGGCGACGACGACGCGTCGGCCGCCTGCGCGATCCGCTCCGTGTCCGCGACGGTGAAGGGGCTGGAAGAGGCCGAGTCGGCCACCGGGCCGGTGAGGGGCACCGCTCGCGGCCTGTGGGCCAGGCCGCATAACCTGGGGTCCGTGCCCCGCCGTGCGAAGAGACCCCGTCGGCTGGTCGCCGACGGGCGCGCGTATCTGTGGACGCTCCGCCACGGCCACAACGTGGCGGACAGCGGCCGGATCTGCCGCGAGACCCTCACGCTCCATCCGCAGCCGGCCGGTACCGGCGGCCCGCTGCGCATCGTCTTCACCGAGGGCCCGGGCCGGTACGTCCCGGGCGGGGCTCCGCTGGGTTCCGGGGACGTCGGATACGGAGTGGGCCCAGTACACCGTCGAACGCCCCTCATTCGCCCCTGCGATGTCTGCCCTGGCCTTCGACGACGGCCAACTGGTGGGCGCGGTGATCTCGTTGGACTTACCGGAGACCGACGAGGGCTACATCGAGCAGGTGGCGGTACGCGGTGACCACCGCAACCAGGGCATCGCCCGCCTGCTGCTGCGTCACGTCTTCCGGGCCTTCCACCGGTGCGGCCGGCGCATGTGCACCCTGGACACGCACTCCGACACCGGCGCGCTCACACCGTACCTGCGCGTGGGCATGAAGGTTCGGCACAGTTCCACCGTCTACCAAAAGAGCCTACGGATGGTATAGCCGTGCACCATGTGCCGAGTCAAAGCCCCTGCACAGCAGGAAAGTTGACGGCCTGGGGCGGCAAGGCGCTCGGCTATGCTCGGACCGTTCGAACAGGCATCGGCCGGTGGGCGCCCAGACCGCCGGGAAAGAAACGTGAGCGAGCGCGTGAGATCCGGAGATGGCGATCACCAGACGGCGACGAGTTCGGCACGCGGTTCGCAACGGCTGATCGCCGGCCGGTATCAGCTGCGTGAGGTTCTCGGCCGGGGCGGTATGGGCACGGTCTGGCGGGCCCACGACCAGTCGCTGGACCGCCCGGTGGCTGTCAAGGAGCTGCACGTCCTCCCCTACAGCGACGAGGAACACCGCGTACTGGTGCGCCGGGCGACCCGTGAGGCGCGGGCCGTCGCCCGCGTTCCGCACCCGCACGTGGTCGGCGTCCACGACCTGGTCGAGTTCGAGGACCGGTTGTGGATCGTCATGGAACTCGTCGAAGGGCCCTCGCTGGCACGTCGCGTCGCCGAGACCGGGCCGTTCCCACCGGAGTCCACGGCCGCCATCGGTGTGCAGCTGCTCGACGCGCTGGAGGCCGTACACGCGGTCGGTGCCCTGCACCGTGACGTCAAACCCGCCAACGTGCTGCTGCGCCGTGACGGCAGCGCCGTCCTCACCGACTTCGGCATCGCGGCCCTGGACGACGGCGAGTTCCTGACCACCACCGGCGAAATGGTCGGCTCCCTGGAGTTCATGGCGCCCGAGCGGGTGACCGGAGCGGAGGCCGGTCCGGCCTCGGACCTGTGGTCCCTGGGCGTCACCCTCGCTGCGGTCTGCGGAGGCCAGTCCCCGTTCCGCAGGTCCGCGGGGCCCGCGACGCTGCATGCGGTCGCCTACGAGGAACCCGTTCTGCCGGAGCGGCTGGGTCCGCTGCGCCCGGTCGTCGACGCGCTGCTGCGCAAGTCTCCGCAGGAGCGTCCTTCGGCGGCCGCCGTGCGTTGCGAATTGCGGCGCGTCGCGGCGGGGGAGGCGGGCACCGGGCCACTGCCGCCGGCAACTGTGCGGGGGCCGCGGGCTTCGGCCTCGTTGGCGGACGCGGACACGGTCACCCGGGGCAGGCGGCCAGTCGTCGAGCACGGTCAGCCTGTGCCGACGGCGTGGGGCACCACGTCGCTCGCACCCGCACGGACTCGGTCCTCCCGCCCGGTCGGCAGCAAACTGCTGTGGTGGGCCCTGGCCGGCACGGCGGTGTCGGTCGCCGGGACCTTTGGCGGTCTGTTTCTCGCCGGGTTGCCGCCGTTCAAGGCGGGCCCGAAGACGACGACCGTCAGTCAGGTCGTCCAGTCGGCGACCGGCTGGCAGCCGGTGATCGGTGTTTCCGTCGAGCGGGGTGACCAGGTCACCGTGCGGTTCGTCTCGGGGGAGTGGACGGCCGACCACCGGAACATGCCCATGACCGGGTCGAGTGGTTACGACGCGGCGACCGACAAGCGGTTCGAAGGGGCGAAGGACTGCAAGATCAAGCCCACGGCACCGTTCGGTGCTCTGCTGGCGGTTCTCGCAGGCGTGAAGGACGCTCCTGTCGACACCGTCGGACGGAAGCTGAGCTTCCGGGCCGCCGGGAACGGCACCTTGCAACTGGGCATGAACGACACCGCCGGATCCTGCTCCGAGGACAACAGGGGCGCGCTGAACGTGCGGGTGAGTGTGACGCACCAAGGCTGAGCGCCAAGACACAGCCGACGGTGCCGAGTGACGCCTCGGGGCCCGGCAAGGTCCTCCTTCGCCGGGCCCCACGTGGTCAGGAGGGCAGTGTCCAGCTCTGGTTGGCCGCTCCCGTGCAGGACCAGATCTGCAGCGGGGTCCCGTTGGCCGAGCTGGGCCCCGTCACGTCCAGGCACTTGCCCGACTGCGGATTGACCAGGGAGCCGTTCGCGCCGGGCTGCCAGACCTGCGAACCGGTACCGTTGCAGTCGTACAGCTGCACCTTGGTGCCGTTGACAGTGCCGGCCGAGGCCACGTCCATACACTTGCCGAGTGCGCCGAGCGTGCCGGCGCTGCCCACGGTCCAGTTCTGCGCGGCGGTGCCGTTGCAGTCGTAGAGCTGGACGGGGGTGCCGTTGGCGGTGTTCGCGCTCGCCACGTCCGCACACTTGCCGCCGTACCCGTGGAGGGGACCGGTCGCGTTCGAGGGCGGGGTGACCGGACCGGACTGTCCGGCTGCCCACTTGATCTCCTGAACGAGCAGCTGGTTCTGCTGGGCGCTCGCGAAGGTGGAGGACAGAGTGGTGTCGGTCGAGTAGTCCATGGCGTTGTGGCCGAAGTTGTTGTAGACCATCCGGTAGTGGCGGTTGGACCACACGATCGGGTAATAGCCGCTGTACCAGGTCTGGTCGGGGTCGGTGCCGACCGGGAAGGTGGACGGGTCCAGCGAGGCCAGGATGTCGATGTCCGGGTTCTGCCGCAGGTCGTTTTGCCAGCTGTACCACTCACTGACCGAGGACGTGATGGTGGCGGGCAGACCCGCGGTCGCCGGGTGGCCGGCATCCTCGATCCGCAGGGTTTCGGAGGTCGGCCCCCAGGAATTGCTCTGGAACGTACCGGTACCGAGGAACGTGTTGTGGTACCAGGGCCAGTCGCTGGTGTCGTCGTTGTACGCCGAGACGTGGAAGCCGATGTAGCCACCGCCGCCCGTGACGTACGTCTGGAAGGCTGAGCGCTGCGCGGCGGTGTGCGGGTAGTCGTCTAGGAACATGACGACCTGGTAGTCGGACAGGTTCGCGGTGTTGAGCCGACCCCAGTCCGTGGTGGCGGTATAGGTGAACCCGTTCTCCGCGCCCGCCTGGGGGAACCAGGTGTTGGCCTCGTGGTCGAAGCTGATGTGCGCCGCGTCGTAGGTGCCGTCGTAGAAGGCGATCACCTTGAAGGGCGTGGCGGCGTGGGCGCTGTACGCGGGCACTGCCTGGATGCCGAAGAGGAGGGTGAGCAGGGCGAGCAGTCTCGATAAGCAGTGGCGCACGGGTGCGTGGGCGGGGGAGGGAATCATGCGGGACCTTCCTGGGGCGCGACCGTGGGGAGCCGTGCTGTGGTGCCGCGTTGCGAGATGAGGGGAGGGTACATGTCACAGTTGGTCTAGGCCAATAGGTGTGCGTCCTGCTCCGCCGTCGGACGGTTCGTTCGGGAGGTGTGCTCCGGCCGCGACGAGGAGTTCGGCCGTCTCGGGATGGGGGCCGTTGTTCGCCCAGTCCAGAGGGGACCAGCCCGTTCCGTGATCTTCACGGAGGTTCGGGTCGGCTCCATGCGTCAACAGTTCGCGCACCGTCTCGGTGTGCCCCCAGCACGCGGCTGCGCACAAGGGTGTGCCCTCCGAGCCGACGCCCCTGCTCTCCCTGTCAGGGGAGGCGCCCGCCTCCATGAGCAAGCGTGCAACCTCCGGTTCCCCCTGTACGGACGCCAGGTACAGAGGGGTGGTGCCGTCGCCGCTCGCGGCCTCAGGGTGCGCTCCGACCCGCAGAAGCGCCTGCACGCGTGCAGGGTCGGCCGCCAGAATTGCCTCGAAGAGATCGTGGGAGAGCTTCTTTTGCCGCCGCCGTTTCACGGTGGGCAAGGCTAGCGACGGTCGACGTGCTTCCGCCGGCGGCAGCCGCCGGCTGAGAGCTGCGACCAGCGCGGTCGCCTCGGAATTACGGCCCGTGCGGGGCACGGTCCGTCACTGAATCCATGGCCGGAACGCTGCGTCGAGTGATCGGCTTTGCATGGCCGGGGCGCATCAGATGCAGGAGAGGGGGAATCGTGCATGGCGCGCGCATGCCCTCCATCCCGTGGAATTAACTCATATTTTGTGTGCTTGTAGGGGTGAAGTAAGGGCATTCGATGGTCAGGAGGTTGATGACGATGGTTCCCCTGCTTCTGGTTCTTCTGCTGGCTCTGATCCTCTTCGGCGCGGGCTTCGCGCTGAAGGCGCTGTGGTGGATCGCGGTGATCGTGCTGATCGTGTGGCTGCTGGGCTTCGTCGTCCGGTCGGCGGACGGCGCAGGCCGCAAGGGCCGCTGGTACCGCTGGTAGACGCAAGCCCGCGGTGTGGAGCACCGCCGGCGGTGGAGAGTGA
>NZ_JBEXLP010000107.1:0-23313 GCF_040610035.1 Streptomyces sp. NPDC004542 | reverse complement strand
AGCATCAGGCTGTCGTTGATGCTGATCTTGCCGAAGTCGAGGCTGACCGTGGTCTGCGCCTTGTCGGTGACCCCGATGAGGTGGTCGACGCCGGCCGCCGCCGGGTCGAGCCGGAACCCGGCGGCGGCGTACCGGCCCGGGTGCTCGCGGGCGTAGTCGCGGTAGACGTTCGCCAGGGCGGTCAGCGCGTCCTTGCCCGCCCGTCCGGCCAGCGCGGCCGCGCCCCGGTCGGCGAGCTCCTCCAGGGCGAGCAGGGCGATCCGGGTCCTGAGGTCATGGGAGTTGCGCACGTGCGAGTACAGACTCGCGACCTTGACGTCGAACCGCCGGGCGAGCGCGGAGACGGTCACCTGGTCGAAGCCGACCTCGTCGGCCAGTTCCGCGCCCGCCAGGGTCAGGCGTCGCGGATTCAGTCCTGCGCGCGCCACGGCTCTTCCCTCTCGCTCGACAGGGCCGATTATGCGGTTGCCTAAAGCCTTTAGGCAAATCCCCTGTCGCCTTAGGCGCGCCTGACCGCCGTGAACAGACCGTCCCCCACGCCGTGCACCTGCACGACGGAGGCCCCGTCCCGCCGCACCAGCTCGTCGAACGCGGCGAGTTGCGCGCGGTGGCTCACCGCGTTGTCCACCGCGACGAGCCCGTACGGCGCGAGCACCCGGCGCAGGTGCGGCCAGTACGCCACGTAGGCGGGCCGTTCGGCGTCGAGGACGACGAGGTCGAAGGAGGCGTCGGGCGCCTTCGCCAGCACCTCCCCGCCGTCGCCGTGCACCACGGCTCCTGGACCCTCGTCGGCATCGGCCGGCCGCCCTCAGTAGCCGCTGGCCAGGGTCTGCGTCGTGTAGGCGCATTCCGTGTAGATGTAGCCGGAGCGGAGCTCGGCCGTGTCCTTGGCGGGCGTGGCGGTGCTGTCACCGTGCGGCTTGTGCACGAAGTACGTGGTGCCGGCCGGCAGGCTGATCGTCCGCTGCGGATAGTTCTTGCCGCCGCTGCAGGGCTTGAACCCGATCCCGATGGTGTCGGCGAAGGTGTAGGCCCGGCAGCTGCCGCACCCCTTGAGCGTGAAACTGCCGGTGACCGGGCCGGTGTAGAGGACGGTGACGTCGTCAGGGCTGTCGTTCTTGACCGTGACGGAGATGCTGCCGCCGGAGGCGGTGGTGGGGAGCTTCTTCCCGGCGGCCGGGATCGTCCGGGCGATTTCGGCGGCGATGGATATCTTCTCGGCCCGGTCCCGGTTCTTGCCGCGCTTGTGGCCGGCGACGTACTCGTCCATGGTCTTCCGGGCCGCGTCGAAGTCGCCGTCCTTGTACTGGTCGATCCCGCAGGCGTACTCCCCCGCGTCACCGCTCCGGCCGGCCCGGCCGGCGGCCTTGTCCAGGCCGTCGGCCACCTGCGTGGCCGTTCCCGACAGGTCGGTGATCCGGCTCTCCAGACCGCGCAGCCGCTCGACGGCCGCGCAGGGATCCGAACCGCCGACGGCCTTCTCCGCCTTCTTCACCGCCGCGTCGACGGCGGGTACGACCTTGCCCGCCGGCCCGGACCGCGGGAACGTGTCCAGGAGGTCGCCGAACATGGTGACCCAGTCCGCCTCGCCCCCGGCCAGGCTGCTCGAGCCGCACTCGTACAGGGAGGTGGCCAGCCGGTCGTCGGGCCATCGCGTCAGCGGGCCCAGGTGCTCCTTCGGCATGGTGCGGGGTACCGTGCGCAGGTACTTCAGCGGTTCGATCGCCTCGCAGTAGTCCTGGTGTCCGTACGCGGCGCCGACCGTCTGGTAGTAGGTCTTCATCCGGCCGGGCACCTGCCCGGCCGCGCGGGAGCCCGAGTGGTCGACCGCGAGGTCCCGGTAGACGTCCAGGGCGGTCCCGTAGTCGGACCTGGCCGCGGCGAACGTGTGCCCGCTGCCCGCCGTCACCAGGCGGTCGGCCCGCTCCAGGCGGTCGAGGAGCGACTGTTCCACGGCTTCCTCGCGCGCGTCGCCGTACCCGACGGCGGCACCGGCCGGCACGGCGAGGAGGAGCACACCGAGCAGCAGCGCCAGGGGCGCGCTCCCCGGCCAGGACAGCCGGGTGCGCAGCCCGGCGACCGCCCCGTGCACCGCCGCCAGCAGCAGGACCACGGCGTAGCCGGCGAGCGCCGCCGCCGGGACACCGTCGGCGTCGGCGGGCAGTGCCACCAGCAGCAGGACGACGGTCGCCACGCAGCACGCGGCCGTCTGCGTCCATCTTCGGATCAGCGCGTACCCGAGGCCGAGGCCGCTGAGGTTGAGCAGCGCGACCGCGGCCGCCCGCAGACGGTCCGGCGGCGCCGGCGGCGGGCTCGACGGCATGGGCGGCACGGCGAACTGCGGATACGGGCCGTACGGATTCCCGGACATGGTGGCTCCCCCCATACAACTGTGCCCGCATGTCTGCGGGTTGACAGTGTACGGGCAAGGAGTGCGAACCCGACAGAGGCATCCATAACGACGGCCCGGCCCACCGGGCGCCGCGGCGGACGGCACGGTTCACGCGGGCCGGCGGCCGGGCGCGGCTCTGCTCCTCGGTGACGAGGCGGACAGGTCGCCGCCCGCGTCGAGGCGGCGGCCGAACGGCGGGTCAGCCGATGTCGGAGTCGATGCCGGTGACCGCCGCGGGCCCCAGGGGCGCGCTGTCCGGGTCGAGGCCGGCGTCGCGCAGCGCGGAGTCCGCGAGGTCGCGGGCGTCCTCCTCGGCGTGGGCTTGGCTGTCCGCCTCCACGGACAGACGGATGGTGAAGGTGTTGTCGTCGTTGACGGTGAGGGCGTCCAGGTCCTCGGTGCTGCCCGTCCGAGTGGTGTGCGGATCGGCCGGCCGCAGTGCCCGGCTCAGCCGTGCTCGCTCGTCCTCATCGATCCCGCCGGTGAAGGTGCCGGGAACGGTGATCAGGTACGTGGTCATGACGATCCTTTCCTCGGATGTCACACCGCCTACCCCTCGGAGCCGGGGGCCATCACCGCCAAAAGGAGTACGTCCGCGCACCACTGGCGGAAGCCGGTGGGCGCGGTCTCGGGGGTACTGGGCTGACCGGCGCCGTAGAAGCCCTGCTCACGCAGCGCGTCCACCATGTCGGCCGCCCCCTGCGCCCAGCCCTCGCTGGCCCCGCGGCGCAGCAGCGTCGCCCTGTACTCCGCGCTGCTGACGGGCTGGAAGCGCACCGGGCGGTCCAGCACCTCGGAGACGACCCGTGCCATGCCCTCGGGGGTCAGGTCGTCGGGCCCGACCAGCGGGACGTCGTCCTGCCCGGTCCAGGAGCCGTCGAGCAGCAGCCGGGCCGCCGTGGCCGCGATGTCCCGGGTGGCACAGGTGCGCAGTACCCGGTCTCCGGCCGCTGCCAGGGAGAACACGCCCGCGGTACGGATCGGCTCGGTCTGGCCCAGCAGGTTCTCCATCAGGAACGGCGGGCACAGGGCCCGGTAGTGCACGCCCGTGGCGGCGATCGCCTCGTCCATGGCGAGCGACGCCGAGATCTGCCCGGCGTTCCTCGCCACCGACCGGCCCAGGGTCGAGACGGCGACGACCCGCTCGATGCTCTGGTGCGCGATCACCTCGCGCAGCGGCTCGGTGAAGGCATGGAAGTGTCCCTCGACGCTGTCGGCCGAGGGGGTCGGAGGCACCAGCCAGAACAGTCGGCCGGCGCCGGCGCAGGCCTCCTTCAGCACGGCCGGATCGGCATGCGATCCGGGCACCACCTCGACGTGCTCGCGTACCCGCGGGGAGAGGCGGGCGGGGTCGCGGGCGATCACCCTGAGCCCGGGTGCGCCGTCCGGGGCGTCGAGGAGACGGTCGAGGACCTGCCGGCCGATCTGACCGGTGGGGGTGGTGACGACGATCATGAACAACTCCACGTCAGGCTGGATACCGGGCTGTTCCGGATGACATCGAGCCTGCTGCCTCACCCGCGCGAACGGAAGGACCGATCCGCTCCCGCTTGTTACCCTGACGGTCATACCGACCGCAGAGAAACCCTGTAGGGAGAGGCGTGGATTCTCGCCTGCTGCGCTACTTCGTCGCCGTCGCCGAGGAACTCAACTTCGCCCGGGCCGCCGGGCGGCTGGGCATGTCCCCGCCGCCGCTGTCCCGCGCGATCCGCAGGCTGGAGACGGAGCTGGGCGTCACCCTCCTCGAGCGGACCACCCACCGGGTGGCGCTGACCCCGGCCGGAACGGTACTCCTCACGGAGGCGAGGATCGCCCTGGACGCCCTGGAGGCCGCCGGCCGCCGGGCCCGGCGCGCGGCCGCCCCGGAGCCGAAGCTGGTCCTGGCCGTCAAGGCCGACGGGGACGGGGGGCTGCTGGAGCCGGTGCTGGCGCGCTTCGCGGCCGAGCCCGCGGCCGTACCGGTCGCCGTCCGGCTGAGCGGCTGGCAGGAGCAGCCGCAGCTGCTGCGCCGCGGGGAGGCCGACGCCGCCCTGGTGTTCGAGCCCTTCGACCGCACCGGTCTGGATGCCGAGACGCTGGCCGCCGAACCGCGCGTCGTGGCCCTGGCCGCCGGGCACCCGCTCGCCGCCCGGGACCGTCTGGTCCTCGCCGACCTCGGACTGCGACCGGGCGATGTGCACCGGTTCGTCGAAGAGACGCGCGGCGCGGGCCGTGACCTGGCCCAGTTGCTCACGCTCGTCGGTCTGAGCGACCTCACCCCGCTGCTGCCCGCTTCGGTCGCCGCGCGCTACCCGCGCCCGGGCGTCGTCTACCGGCCGGTCGCGGACGCGCCGCCCGTGGTCCTGGCCATCGCCTGGCCGCAGCAGTCCCGCTCGACCGCCGTGGCGGCGCTCGTCCGCGCCGCCACGGCAGTGGCCGGGGCCGGGACCGGACGGGAGGGGAACCACTGCTCCCCCGCGCACCGCGGATAGAACGGACGCAGCCCTGACGACATGTCCGCCGGGCATCTCCCGACGCCCGCGGTCCCCTCACCGAGCCGCCCCCGGATCTCGTACACACCGTCACCGGCATGGGTTCGGGTGCGCGAAGGGCGCGCGTCCGGGTCCGGCGAGGCGTGGCCGCTACGGCCTGAGCGGCGCGGGGCCGCCGTCCGGCGGGCGCTGACAGCGACGTCGGCGGGACGTCACATCACCCGGTGGCGAACTCCCGCAGTTTGTCCGTGGAGCCGTTGAACCTGTCGTGGTCCCCCACCGTCGGTCCGGTCGAGGTGTACTGCCACATGGTGTACGCGGACCAGCCGGCCGGCAGGTCGCCCACCGTCGAGGCGTACCGGGCGATCCAGAGCGGGTTGGCCGCGGCGAAGCCCGCGTAGTTGCCCGTACAGGTCTTCCACCAGCTGGTGGCGGTGTAGATCACGGCGGCGCGGCCGGTGCGGGACTTGTACCGGTTCAGGAAGTCCCGGATCCAGGTCACCATCGCGCTCGGTGTCTTGCCGTAGCAGTCACCGCCGTAGGGGTTCCATTCGATGTCGAGCACACCGGGCAGGGTGACGCCGTCCTTGCTCCAGCCGCCACCGTGGTCGACGAAGTAGTCGGCCTGGGCGGCGCCACCCGTGGTGTCGGGCGTGGCGAAGTGGTAGGAGCCGCGGACCATGCCGACGCCGTGCGCACCGGTGTACTGACCGGAGAAGTAGGGGTTGGTGTAGTAGGTGCCCTCGGTGGCCTTGGTGTAGGCCCATCTCACGCCGCTGTTCCACAGCGTCGACCAGGCGACGTCGCCCTGGTAGCTGGCGACGTCGACGCCTTCGGTCTGGCCGGCGCGCGGGCCGCCCGGAGCGGGGCTCGAGCCGTCGTGGGCCAGGACTCCCATGCCCATGTAGGCGGAGCCGCGGGCCGGGGAGGTGTCGTTGTCGAGGGCGGAGGCGGGCACGGTGAACGAGGGGAGGAGCAGCGCCAGCAGAGCGGCCGGGACGGCGGCGGCGAACAGACGGGCGCGCTGGGGATGAAGGGCCATGAGTGGTCGCACAGTCATCATCCGACCGGCTCGCGTGCCTCGTCGCACGCCATGTACCGCCGTACGACGGCCCATCGGCAGCAGAAGGCTCCGTACGGATGACGTCAGCCCTGGCCGGCGTGGGTATGGCTGTGCGGCACCTCGGGCGAGCAGGATCGCGAGGCCTGCCTGCGGTCGCGCAGCCAGTCGTGGACCGCCAGACCCAGTGCGCACAGCACGGGCAGGACGCCACAGCCGACGGCGAGGGCGACGGCGGTGCGGTAGTCATGGGGGTGGGTGCCGAGCACCACGTAGAACAGCCCGGGCAGCGCCGCCGTACCGACCGCCCCGCCCAGACGCTGTCCCGTCTGGAGCGCCCCGCCGGCGGCTCCCGCCATCCGTACCGGGACCTCCCGCAGGGTCATCGTCACGTTGGGGGAGATCACGCACCCGCTGCCCACGCCGCCGAGGAACAGGGCGGGAAGGGCGAGCCACACCGAGCCGCCGCCGGGCACGAGGCGCAGGACGAGCGCCGTCGCCCCCAGGCCCAGGGCGACGGCGGCCAGCCCGTACACGGTGAGCAGCCGGCCGAACCGTTCCACCAGGCGGCCGGCGATCGCCGCGGCCAGGGCCGAGCCGATGGCGAACGGTGTCACCGCGAGCCCGGAGCGCAGCGGGCTGTACCCCTCGCCGTTCTGGAAGAACAGGGCGAACACCAGCCACACCCCGCTGAAGCCGACGAAGTACAGCGTGGCGATGGCGGCGCCGATGGCGTACCCGCGGGTCCCGGTCACCAGCCGCGGTTCGAGCAGCGGCCGGCCGTCACGCACCGCGACCCGGCGTTCCCACCGGGCGAACGCGGCCAGGATGCCGAGTCCGAGGAGGAACAGCCACCACAGGCGCCGTACCCCGCCCGACTCCGCCAGTACCAGGGGCAGCATCAGCGCCAGGACTCCGCAGCCCAGCAGCAGCACGCCGCCCAGGTCGAGCCGCTCGCGCCGGCCCGGGGCCACTGGCGGCAGCAGCCGGAGGGCGAGGAAGAGCGCGAGGGCGCCGACGGGTACGTTCACGTAGAAGATCCAGCGCCAGCCCTGGGGTCCGTCCGCCAGCTGGAGGATCAGCCCGCCGGCGACGGGGCCCACGGCGCTGGAGATGCCCACGGTCGCCCCGAAGAGGCCGAAGGCCTTGCCGCGGTCGGCTCCGCGGAACATCTGCTGGATGAGGGCGGAGTTCTGCGGGGCGAGACAGCCCGCGGCGACGCCCTGGGCCAGCCGGGCCGCGACGAGCAGGCCGATCGTGGGGGCCGCGCCCGCCGCGGCGCTGCACCCGACGAACGCGCCGAGCGCCAGCAGGAAGACGCGGCGCCGGCCGATCGTGTCCCCGATCCGTCCCGCGGTCACCAGGACCAGGGCGAAGGTCAGGGCGTAGCCGGAGACCACCCACTGGATGGCCGGCGCCGAGGCGTGCAGGTCCCGCTGCATGGAGGGCAGCGCGACCGCGACGATCGTGACGTCCAGCAGGCTCATGAATCCGGCGACCAGCGTGACCGCCAGGGCCTTCCAGCGCCTGGGGTCGCTTCCGTCGTCCGTCCGGGTGCCCGGTTCCACTGGCTCGCTCCTGTGCCCTGTCGTCATGTCATACCGGCGAGTACCCATTTGTTTTGTGCAATGGCTGCAGAACCTTTCCAATCAGATCAAGAACTCTCGTATAGTGACGCCCGGTTGCGCACCAAGCGTCACCACTCACTCACATCTGCCGACCATCACGTCGGCAGCTGCCCTAGGACCACTTGATGACCGCGCCCACGCCTGACGGCGAACGCCCCGTCCTCCGCACGATCGCCCCCGCACTGGCGCTGACCGGCACCCTGTCCGCGCTGGTCATCGTCACCGCGGTCGACCTGGCGCCGCCGTCGGTCCGCACCCCCCTCGCGTGGGGGGCGAGTGCCGCGGCACTGGTGCTGTGCGCGGCGGTGGCGTCCGCCGTCCACGCCGTGCGGGGCGAGCGCGGCGCCCGCCGCAGGCTGGAGACCGTGACCCAGGACCTCGGCCGGCTCCTGCAGCAGCAGGCCCGGGCGACCGAGGAGTCCCGGCAGGAGCAGCAGCGCCTGATCGACGAACTGGCCGAGCAGCGAGCCGAGTTGACCGCTTCCTTCGACCAGGAGCTGACCCGGCTCGAGACGGAGGCCGCGCAGGAGCTCGACCGCCTCGACCGGGAGAACACCCGCCTCGCCGCGGAGCTCGAGCGCGCCACCCGGGAGCGGGCGGCGGCGATCGCCGCGACGTCCAGCGCGGCCGGCCGTATGCAGGCGCTGGCCACCGCCACCCTCGCCGACCTGCGCGCGATGGAGGACCGCCACAGCGACGAGGAGGTTCTCGCCGACCTCCTCCAGCTCGACCACCGCACCGCGCAGGCCGGCCGGCTCGCCGACTCGATCGCCGTCCTCACCGGCGCGCGCACCGGTCGGCGCTGGGCGCGGCCGATCGCGATGGAATCGATCCTGCGCGGGGCGATGGGCCGGATCAGCGGCTACCGGCGGGTGCGGGTCCACTCGGTCAGCGACCAGGCCGTCGCCGGTCACGCGGCCGAGGGCGTGATGCACGCGCTGGCCGAGCTGCTCGACAACGCCGCCAACTTCTCGCCCCCGACGGCCGAGGTCCACGTGTACGTGGAGGAGGTGCCGGCCGGCGTCATCGTGTCCGTCGAGGACAGCGGACTGCTGATGGGTGACGTCCAGCTGCGCCGCGCCGAACAGGCGGTGGCCGGTGACAGCTCCGAGCTGGGCGGTCTGACCGGCACCCGGCTGGGACTCGCCGTGGTGGGCCGGCTGGCCCGCAAGCACGGCCTGCGGGTGTCCTTCCGGCCGTCCGCGCGCGGCGGCACGGGCGTACTGATGATGATCCCGCAGGAGATCCTGACCGGCCCGCACCCGGTCGAACCGCCGGCCTCCGTCGCGTCACCCGCCACCGGGCGGACGCGCCCCGCCGAGCCGGACGCCCCGGCCCCGGCCGCCGAGGTGCCCGTGCCGGACCCGGCCCCGGTCCACCGGGCCGCGGACGACGACGGGGACGACCCGGCCGATCAGGCCGACCTGTCCGTGATCCTGCCCAAGCGGCGCCGGGGCCGCACCCTCGCCGCCGCCGAGCGGGCGCGGTCCACGGCCGGCACCGGCGAGCCGGTCCGCACCTCCCCGGCCGCCGCCGGGCCGGGCCGTACCCCGGCCGTCGACGACGCCAAGGTGCGCGCCGCCCGCTTCAGCAGCTTCCGCCGGGCCGTACGCGCACCGGCCGCGGACCACACCGTGCCGGACCACGCCGTGCCGGACGTCTCGGACCACACCGTGCCGGACCACACCGCCTCCGGCGACACCGCGCCGCCGCGCACGAACCCCTCCCACCCGCAGGCCCACCCGGAAGGCGACACCACCTCATGACCGGCAGGACCACCGTCGACGAGAAGCTCACCTGGCTCATCGAGGGTCTTCTGGAGCGCACCCCCGGCGCACGCCACGCGCTCGTGCTCTCCCGCGACGGGCTGAAGCTGTGCCGCACCACGGAGCTGACCGTCGACCAGGCCGACCAGCTCGCGGCCATCGCGGCCGGCATCCAGTCGCTGTCGCACGGGGCGTCCGTGGAGTTCGGCGACGGCAGCGGAGGGGTGCGCTCGGCGATGACCGAGTTCTACGGGGGCGTGCTCTTCATCGTGGAGGCCGGCGAGGGTGCCCACCTCGCCGTCGTGACCACGGAGGACGCGGACCCCGGGCTGGTGGGACACAACATGAGCGAACTGGTGGAGCAGCTCGGCGAGCACCTGAGCGCTCCGCCGCGCGCCTCATGAGCCGGCCGGGCCGGGACGACGCTCCCGACCGCCTCTACACCATCACCGGTGGACGCAGCCGGTCCGGTCCCGACAACCCCTTCGACCTGGTCACGCTCGTCGTCGCCGAGTCCGCGCCGGTCCCCGGGATGCAGTCGGAGCTCGCGGCGATCCTGCGCCTGGCCGAGTCCCCGACCTCCGTGGTGGAGATCGCCGCCGAACTGCGGCTGCCCGTGAGCATCACCAAGGTCCTGCTGAGCGACCTCCTGGCGGCGGGCCGTGTCAGCGCCCGCCACCCCCGAAGAGCGGCCGTATACGACCCCGACATCCTGGAGCAGGTGCTCGTTGGACTCCGTAACCTCTGACGCGCGCACCCCGCTGGGTGCCTCCGCCGACAACGGTCTGAAGATCGTGGTCGTGGGCGGTTTCGGCGTCGGCAAGACCACGCTGGTCCGCTCGGTCAGCGAGATCCGTCCCCTCAACACCGAGGAGACGATGACCCAGGCGGGCGAGGCGGTCGACGACATCCGGCAGGTACGCGGCAAGACCGCCACCACCGTCGCCTTCGACTTCGGCCGGATCACCCTGGACGCGCGCAATGTGCTGTACCTGTTCGGGGCGCCCGGCCAGGAACGGTTCTGGTTCCTGTGGGACCGTCTCTTCTCCGGCACGCTCGGCGCGGTCGTCCTCGTCGACACCCGGCGGATCGGCGACTCCTGGTACGCCATCGACCGGCTCGAGCACCACGGCACGCCGTTCATCGTGGCCTGCAACGACTTCGGCGGGCCCGCGCACGCGCCGGGCGCGGTCCGCGAGGCCCTCGACCTGGACCCGGACGTGCCCCTGGTCGACTGCGACGCCCGCTCCCGCGAGTCGAGCAAGCAGGTGCTCATCACCCTGGTCCAGCACATCAAGCAGCACTACACCGGCCGGTCCGCCCCGGCGGCCCTGCCCCGACAGGAGTTCGTGTGACCCCCGACGCCGTCCCGCTCAGCGGCCCGCGGTTCCAGACCGAGCCCGCCCGTCTGTACCGGGAGATACGGCGCGAACACGGCGCCGTCGCCCCGGTGCTGCTGGACGGCGACGTGCCCGCCTGGCTGGTGCTCGGCTACCGCGAACTGCACCAGGTCACCGGCGACCCGGTGCTGTTCAGCCGCGACTCCGACCTGTGGAACCAGTGGGACATGATCCCCGCGGACTGGCCGCTGCTGCCGATGATCGGCCGCAAGCAGCCGTCGATCCTCTACACCGTCGGCGAGCGCCACCGGCAGCGCGCCGCGATGATCAGCAACGCCCTGGAGGCGGTGGACCCGTCCGCCCTGCGCGGCCACGCCGAGCGGTTCGCCGACGAACTCGTCGACGTCGTGTGCACCGTGGGCACGGCCGACCTGATCGGCCAGTACGCGATGCTGCTGCCGGTGCGCGTGCTGGCCCGGCTGTACGGCTTCTCCGACGAGGAGGGTCCGAGCCTCGTCACCGCCCTCAACGACATGATCGACGGCAGGGAGCGGGCCATCGCGGGCCAGACCCATCTGGCCGGCTCGATGGCGCAGCTGCTCGCCGACCGCCGGGCGGCACCGGCCGACGACGTGGTCTCCCGGATGCTCGCCGACGACAGCGGCTTCAGCGACGAGGAGATCGCCCAGGACCTGATGGTGATGATGGCGGCCGGGCACCAGCCGACCGCCGACTGGATCGGCAACTCCCTGAGGCTGATGCTCACCGACGACCGCTTCGCCGCCTCCCTCTTCGGCGGCCGCAACAGCGTCGCCGAGGCCATGAACGAGGTGCTGTGGGAGGACACGCCGAGCCAGAACATCGCCGGCCGCTGGGCCTCCCGCGACACCCATCTCGGCGGCCGCCGCATCCGGGCCGGCGACCTGCTGCTGCTCGGCCTGCAGGGCGCCAACTCCGACCCGCAGGTCCGCACCGACGGCTCGGCCCTGACCGGCGGCAACAACGCGCACTTCTCCTTCGGCCACGGCGAGCACCGCTGCCCGTTCCCCGCGCAGGAGGTCGCCGAGGTGATCGCGCGGACCGGCATCGAGGTCGTCCTGGACCGGCTGCCGGACATCGATCTGGCGGTGCCCGCCGCATCCCTCACCCGTCGGCCCTCGCCCTGGCTGCGAGGTCTGACCGAGCTGCCCGTGCGTTTCACGCCCGTCCCCGCCCTCTGATCCCGCCCCGCCCTGGGAGGCATGTCACGATGACGACCGGTACCGAAGTATCCCGGATCGCGCTCGACCCGCTCGTCACCGACCTGGACGGCGAGAGCGCGGCGCTGCGCGCGGCCGGCCCGCTCGCCGCGGTCGAACTGCCGGGCGGCGTCCCCGTCTGGGCCGTCACCCACCACGCCGAGGCCAAGGCGTTACTCACCGATCCGCGTCTGGTGAAGGACATCAACGTCTGGGGCGCCTGGCAGCGCGGGGAGATCCCGGCGGACTGGCCGCTGATCGGCCTGGCGAACCCGGGCCGTTCCATGCTGACCGTGGACGGGGCGGACCACCGCCGGATGCGCGCACTGGTCGCGCAGGCGCTCACCCCGCGCCGGGTGGAGCGGATGCGGGAGCGGATCACCGAGCTCACCGAGGAACTGCTCGACCGGCTCCCCGCGGCCGCGGGGGACGGGGGCGTCGTCGACCTCAAGGCGGACTTCGCCTATCCGCTGCCCATGTACGTCATCGCCGACCTCATGGGCCTCGAGGAGACCCGGCTGCCCCGGCTGAAGGTGCTGTTCGAGAAGTTCTTCTCGACGCAGACCCCGCCCGAGGAGGTCGTCGCGACCCTGACGGAGCTGGCGCAGATCATGGCGGAGTCGGTGGCCGCCAAACGGGCGGCGCCGGGCGACGACCTGACCAGCGCGCTGGTCCTCGCCACCGAGGACGGCGACCGGCTCACCGACGAGGAGATCGTCTCCACCCTGCAGCTGATGGTCGCCGCCGGCCACGAGACGACGATCTCCCTGATCGTCAACGCCGTCGTCAACCTCTCCACCCATCCCGACCAGCGCGCACTCGTGCTGTCCGGCGAGGCGGACTGGTCGGCCGTGGTCGAGGAGACCCTGCGCTGGTCCACGCCGACCTCGCACGTCCTGATCCGCTTCGCGACCGAGGACGTGCCGGTCGGCGACCGGGTGATCCCGGCGGGCGACGCGCTGATCGTGTCGTACGCCGCGATAGGCCGGGACGAGAAGGCGCACGGGCCGACCGCGGGTGACTTCGACATCACCCGCGAGTCGAGGAACCGTCACATCGCCTTCGGTCACGGCCCGCACGTCTGCCCGGGCGCGGCCCTGTCCCGGCTGGAGGCCCAGGTGGCGCTGCCCGCCCTGTACGCCCGCTTCCCCGGACTCGACCTGGCCGTGCCCGCGTCGGAGCTGCGCAACAAGCCGGTGCTGACGCAGAACGACCTGTTCGAGCTGCCGGTACGGCTGAGCTCCTAGGGCCTCACTCCTGGGTCCCGGGCTTCCGGTTCCGGGCCAGGACCGTGGTCAGGACGTCCGCGAGGACCGCCGCGGGGTCCTCGGCCGGGCCGGGCGCGCGCCAGGCCACGAACCCGTCGGGGCGTACGAGAACGGCGCCCCCGGGTGTCGTGCCGTGCAGCTCCGACCAGTTCGCGTCGTCCTCGGGGGCCAGCTCGGCGCCGGGTCCGGTGCCCACGCGGTACGAGGTCAGCGGGACCGGCATCTCTTCGGCGAGGCGAGTGGCGGCCTCGTGCCAGCCGCCCGCCCCGCCCCCCGCGCCCGCGTCACTGAGCAGGACCAGGCCGCGCTCGTACAGGTCGAGGGTGGAGATCCGCTCCGAGCCCCGCCGTACCCACAGGTGCGGGGCCCTGCTGCCCGGTTCACCGGTCAGGCGCAGCCCCTCGGGGACGACGGGGGTGGTCGGGTCGGCGTCGACGACGGCGCCCTGCGGGTAGCGGTAGCCCAGGGCGACGTTGAGGATGCCGCGCTGCGGGCCGCCGCCGCCCATGCCGGGGGCCGGGGCGAAGCCGGGGTGGCTGTGCTCGACCGAGCGGTTCGCGGCACGGGCGCTGGTCGCCTCCGCCACGGGGCGGCGCTCGGCGTCGTAGCTGTCCAGCAGCCCCTCCCCCGCCCAGCCGCCGAGCACCGCGGCCAGCTTCCACGCGAGGTTGTGCGCGTCCTGGATGCCGGTGTTGGAGCCGAACGCGCCGGTGGGGGACATCTCGTGCGCCGAATCGCCGGCCAGGAAGACGCGCCCCGACCGGTAACCGCGGGCGACGCGCTGGGCGGCGTGCCAGGGCGCCCGGCCGGTGATCTCCACGTCGAGGTCCATGTCGCCGACCGCGCGGCGGATGTGGTCGATGCACCGTTCGTCGGTGAACTCCTCCAGCGTTTCGCCGTGTTCGGGGTGCCAGGGGGCGTGGAAGACCCAGTTCTCCCGGTTGTCCACCGGCAGCAGCGCCCCGTCGGCACCCGGGGTGGTGAGGTAGCAGACGATGAACCGGCGCTCCCCCACGACGTCGGCGAGGCGGCGGGAGCGGAAGGTCATGCTGATGTTGTGGAACAGGTCGCCGGGCCCGCTGTGCCCGATGCCGAGCTGCTCCCGGACGGGGCTGCGGGGGCCGTCGGCGGCGACGAGGTAGTCGGCGCGGACGGTGGTGTGCTCGCCGGTGTCGCGGCTCTTGACCACCGCGGTGACGCCGGCGGGATCGGCGTCGAACGACATCATCTCGGTGTGGTACCGCAGGTCGCCGCCGAGGCGGACGGCGTGCTCGAGGAGCACCGGTTCCAGGTCGTTCTGGCTGCACAGACACCAGGAGCTGGGGCTGAAGCGGGCGAGGCCGCCGCCCGGGTCGATCTCCTTGAACAGCCATTCGCCCGCGTCGCCGACCAGGGTGGGCGTCTGCAGGATGCCGTGGTTGCCGGCCAGCGTGGCCGCGGCCTGCCGGATCCCGGCCTCGACGCCGGCCACCCGGAACAGCTCCATCGTCCGTACGTTGTTGCCGCGTCCACGGGGGTGGATGGATGTGCCGGCATGGCGTTCCACCAGCGTGTGCGGCACCCCCAGCCGGCCCAGGAACACCGAGGTCGACAGGCCGACCAGGGAACCGCCGACGATGAGGACGGGGACCCGGTGAGTGCCGGGCTCGGCGGAATCGGCTCTTTCCTTCATCACTCGCCTCCAGCGCGTCGTATGCACCGACTCGGCCGGATACGGCCGTGATTCTCATGCATGCCCCGCGAGACGGGGGCGGGCTCGGTGTTCTTCACCCGCCCGGAGGGCGTCCGATCCGCTTAGTTGGTGGTTTGAGCCGCCCCGGGGGCCGGCCGAGGCCGGCCCGCGGGTGTCAGATCCGCCCGCCGGTGAGACGGGTGAGGGGGCCCTGCGCGGGGCGCCCGGCACGGCGGCCCACCGCGTACGAGGCGGCGCTCACGGCCGTCAGGCCGGTGCCCACCGCCACCGCGACGAGCTTGCGCTGGGCGATCACCGTCCAGGCCGTCCGGGCCGTGGCCGCCACCTGACCGGAGGCCGCGACGACCACCCGGCGGCCCGCCTCGAGCTTCTCGGCCCCGGCGTGCACGGCCCCGGACGCCGTCTCGGCCACCGTGCCGGCGGCGCGCGCGGTGCCGTCCTCGGCCGCTGACGTCACGTCATCCGTCTTCGCGGTGGCCTTCTTCGCGCCCTGGGAGACGGGAGCCGTCGCGTCGGCGGCGGTCCGCCGGGCCTTGGCCGCCGTGGCCCGCTGGGAGCCGGTGTCTCGCTTCGTGTCGTTGTTCGATTCAGTCATGGACATCGCCTTGCCGGTCCCGTCCGCGGCAAACAGGACCGGCCCGCCCGGCGTGAACCGGCCTCGTTCGCGGCCTCAGCCGCCGAGCGCCGCCAGCACCACGGTCTTCGCCTCCTCCTGCACCCGGGCGAGGTGGTCGGGGCCGAGGAACGACTCGGCGTACACCTTGTAGACGTCCTCCGTGCCGGAGGGCCGGGCCGCGAACCAGGCGTGCTCGGTGGTCACCTTGATGCCGCCGATGGCGGCGCCGTTGCCCGGCGCCTCGGTGAGCACGGCGGTGACCGGTTCCCCGGCCAGGGTCTCGGCGGTGACCTGAGCCGGGGACAGCTTGGCCAGCAGGGCCTTCTCCTCGCGGGAGGCGGGGGCGTCGATGCGGGCGTACGCCGGTTCGCCGAAGCGGGCGGCCAGTCCGGCGTAGTGCTCCGAGGGTGTCTTCCCGGTGACAGCGGTGATCTCGGAGGCCAGGAGGGCCAGGATGATGCCGTCCTTGTCCGTGGTCCACACCGAGCCGTCCCGGCGCAGGAAGGACGCGCCGGCCGACTCCTCGCCACCGAAGCCGAGGGTGCCGCCGAGCAGTCCGTCCACGAACCACTTGAACCCGACGGGCACCTCGGCCAGTTCGCGCCCGAGGTCGGCGGCGACGCGGTCGATCATCGAGGAGGACACCAGCGTCTTGCCGATTCCGGTGCCGGCGGGCCACTGCTCACGGTGCCGGTAGAGGTAGGCGATGGCGACCGCGAGGTAGTGGTTGGGGTTCATCAGGCCCGCGTCCGGGGTGACGATGCCGTGCCGGTCGGCGTCGGCGTCGTTGCCGGTGGCGATGTCGAAGCGGTCTCGCCCGGCGATCAGGGAGGCCATCGCGTAGGGCGACGAGCAGTCCATGCGGATCTGGCCGTCCCAGTCCAGCGTCATGAACCGCCAGGTGGGGTCGGTGTGCGGGTTGACCACCGTCAGGTCGAGACCGTGCTGCTCGGCGATCCGGCCCCAGTAGGCGACGGACGCCCCGCCCAGCGGGTCCGCGCCGATGCGCACACCGGCCGCCCGGATCGCGTCCAGGTCGAGGACGGTGGGCAGGTCGGTGACGTACGTGCCCAGGAAGTCGTACCGGCCGGTCGTGTCCGCGGCGAGCGCCTTGGCACAGGAGATCCGCCGTACGTCCTTCAGGCCGCCCGTGATGATCTGGTTGGCCCGGTCCTGGATCCACGCCGTCGCGTCCGAGGCCGCCGGTCCGCCGCTCGGCGGGTTGTACTTGAATCCGCCGTCGGCGGGCGGGTTGTGCGAGGGCGTGACCACGACCCCGTCCGCGAGACCGCAGGTGCGGCCCCGGTTGTGGGTGAGGATGGCGTGCGAGACCGCCGGGGTGGGCGTGTACCCGTCGGCGCTGTCGATCAGCACCGTCACGCCGTTGGCGGCGAAGACCTCCAGCGCGGTCACCCTCGCGGGCTCCGACAGCGCGTGGGTGTCGGCGCCCAGGAAGAGCGGCCCGTCGGTGCCCCTCTCCGCCCGGTACTCGCAGATGGCCTGGCTGGTGGCGGCGATGTGGTCCTCGTTGAACGCGCTCGCCGTCGACGATCCGCGGTGTCCTGACGTACCGAACGCCACCCGCTGCCCGGGCTCGGCCGGGTCCGGGTGCAGCGCGTAGTACGCGGTGACCAGCCGGGCCACGTCGACAAGATCCTCGGGACCGGCCGGCGTGCCCGCTCGCTCGTGCGGCATGGGTGCGTTCCTCCGCTTCGGTGGTGATGTTCCGCTCGGCGTCTCATCTTTCCCCCTCGGGGCGCCGGTACGCGAGTACCGGCTCGAGTCTGCCCCCGGCGACGGCCGCCCGCGCCGCCCGAGGTGCGGGACGAGATCGCCGAGCGGCGCCCGCTGCGACGGCGGCAACAGCTCGACCGCGCCCGCGCGGCAGCTGACCGGGCCGTACGGAGGCTGCGCGAGAAGCGCACGGAACAGTCGGAGTCGGAGGCGCGCCTGAGGCGGGCCCAGGACCGTCACACCGAGGCGCTGGAGCAACTCACCACCGCCGAGCGGCAATGGGACCGGGCCCGCGAGACGCTCCGGCGGTCGGAGCGCGAGCGGCAGCGCGCGGAGCGGCAGCACGAGTCGGCCGCCGAAGCGCTGGCGCGGGACGAGCGGGACGCCCGCGAGGCCGCGGAGCAGGCCGACCGTCTCGCCGCCGACTCCTGACGGGGCGGGCCGTCGTGCCGGCCGTCGTGCCGCCCCGAACCGGCCGACCGGACGAACCCGGACGGAGCACCCTTCACCCACTTACCCCGCTGCGTTCGTGGTGTGGCACGGCACGGCGCACGATCGTGTCCAGGCGACCGGCGTGCTTCCTTGCGCGGCACGACGGCCGCCGTCCCGTTCCGCCCACCGGCTGCCCCTGGCGACAGGCGCAGGGGCCCGCGAAGGAGATGCGCGCAGGATGACCACCACGACCGAACGCGTTTCAGAACTGTCGGCGCGACAGGTGCCGCACCATGTCTCCCAGTCCGTGTTCGACGGCTCCAGGCTCCGGGTCGTCCTGCTGATGGACGTCTACGACGGAGCCCAGCAGCAGTTCCTGGACGCGTACGACCAACTGTGCAGCCAGGTCGCCTCCGTGCCCGGTCACGTCAGCGACCAGCTGTGCCAGTCGATCGAGAACCCCTCCCAGTGGCTCATCACGAGTGAGTGGGAGAGCGCCCCGCCCTTCCTGTCCTGGGTGAACAGCGAGGAGCACGTCCGGATGGTGCAGCCGCTGCACAGCTGCGTCCGGGACACCCGGTCGCTGCGCTTCCACATCGTCCGCGAGACCGGTGGCCCGGCGGCGGACGCAGCGGCCGGCAAGCGCCGGCTCCAGGCGGCCCCCCGGATCGGTGACGGCGTGGTCCGCCACGCGCTCACCTTCACGGTCAAGCCGGGCAGCGAGGAGAAGGTCGCCCGGATCCTCGCCGGCTACGCCTCCCCCGAGCCGCAGGTCGACGACGCCACCCGGCTGTGCCGCACCTCCCTGTTCATGCACGGCAACCGGGTCGTACGGGCCATCGAGGTGCGCGGCGACCTGCTCACGGCACTGCGCCACGTCGCCCGGCAGCCCGAGGTGCGGGCCGTCGAGGAGGCCATCAACCCCTATCTGGAGCAGGACCGGGACCTGGACGACCCGGAGTCCGCCCGGGTGTTCTTCACCCGCGCGGCCCTGCCCGCCGTCCACCACGTGACACACGCCAAGGACGTCCCCGAGGCGGAGCGGCACGCCCTGTACTACCCGGCCCGGGAGGGACGCGGCATGCGGCTGGCCGAGGTCCTCGCCCAGCAGGACGCGGTGGCGGCGAAGGACACCCGCAGCCCGATCCTGCGCAGCACCGTCTTCGAGCGCGACGACGTCGTGGTGCGGCTGGTCGACATGCGGGGGTCCATCGAGGCGGCCGACCCGGTCGTCGTCCTCGGCCTGCCCGAGCCGTCGCAGGCGGCCGAGCTCACGACGCTTCTCGAGGCGGGCGCGAAGAGCGGTGACCCCGCGCGTCTGCTGGAGTCCGCCCGCATGGCCCTCATCACCGACCGCCGGTCCCCCGAGGTCTGACCGGCAGCACACGGCCCGCGACGGCCACACCCCGCACGTCGACGCAGCACAGCATCGGAGGAACGTCGTGATCAAACCCCGTCCCAAGATCGTGGACCTCAGCGAGATCGAGCCGAACGTCAGGCGCGGCGGCGACCTGCGCGCCATGCTCACCCCCGCCACGGTCGGCTCCACCAGCGGTTTCATGGGCGTGGCCATCGTGCAGCCCGGCGACCGCATCGCCGAGCACTACCACCCGTACTCCGAGGAGTTCGTCTACGTCGTCTGCGGGCGGCTGGAGGTGGACCTGGACGGTGAGCCCCACCCGCTGCGGCCCGAGCAGGGGCTGATGATCCCCGCCCACATGCGCCACCGCTTCCGCAACGTCGGCGACGTGGAGGCCCGGATCGTCTTCCACCTCGGCCCGCTGGCCCCGCGCCCGCAGCTCGGCCACGTCGACACGGAGGAGACCGAGCCCGTCGCGGTCGCCGCCGAGGGGGCCGACGTGGGCGGGAGCCGGTCATGACCAGGCGGGTGGCGGTCACCGGCATAGGCATCGTGGCGCCCGGCGGCATCGGTGTTCCGGCCTTCTGGGACCTGCTCGCCGACGGCCGTACCGCGACCCGGGGCATCACGTTCTTCGACCCGGCCGGACTGCGTTCGCGGATCGCCGCCGAGTGCGACTTCGACCCGGCGGCCCACGGACTGGACGAGGAGCAGACCGCGCGGGCGGACCGGTACATCCAGTTCGCCCTGGTCGCGGGCGCCGAAGCCGTCCGCGACTCCGGCCTCGACCTCGCCCGGGAGAACCCCTGGCGGGTCGGGGTGTCGCTGGGGACCGCCGTCGGTGGCACCACCCGGCTGGAGCACGACTACGTCCTGGTCAGCCACCGCGGCGAGCGCTGGGACGTGGACCACCGGGAGGCGCAGCCGCATCTGCACCGGGCGTTCTCGCCGAGCACGCTCGCCTCGGCGGTCGCGGAGCGGTTCGGGGCGTGCGGTCCGGTGCAGACCGTCTCCACGGGCTGCACCTCGGGTCTCGACGCGGTCGGATACGCCTTCCACACCGTCGAAGAGGGCCGGGCCGACATCTGCATAGCCGGCGCCTCCGACTCACCGATATCGCCGATCACCATGGCGTGCTTCGACGCGATCAAGGCGACCTCCCCCAACAACGACGACCCCGCCCACGCGTCCCGTCCCTTCGACAACGACCGTGACGGGTTCGTCATGGGCGAGGGCGGCGCGGTGCTCGTCCTGGAGGAGCTGGAGCACGCCCGGGCCCGCGGTGCCCACGTGTACTGCGAGCTCGGCGGCTACGCCACCTTCGGCAACGCCTACCACATGACCGGTCTGACCAGCGAGGGTCTGGAGATGGCCCGGGCGATCGAGGCCGCCCTGGACCACGCCAGACTCGACGGCACCGCGATCGACTACGTCAACGCGCACGGCTCGGGCACCCGGCAGAACGACCGGCACGAGACGGCCGCGGTGAAGCGGGCCCTGGGCCGGCACGCCTACGACACCCCGATGAGCTCCATCAAGTCGATGGTGGGTCACTCCCTCGGCGCGATCGGGGCGATCGAGGTCGTGGCCTGCGTGCTGGCCCTGGCCCACCAGGTGGTACCGCCCACCGCGAACTACGAGACCCCCGACCCCGAGTGCGACCTGGACTACGTCCCGCGCGTCGCCCGCGAACGGAAGCTGAACAGCGTCCTGTCCGTGGGCAGTGGGTTCGGCGGCTTCCAGTCCGCGGTGATCCTGACCCGGACCGGGGAGAGGACACCATGAGCGAACCGTATCCCCGGCGTGCGGCCGTCACCGGAATCGGTGTGGTCGCGCCCAACGGAACCACCGTGGATGCCTTCTGGAAGTCCACCCAGGAGGGCGTGAGCGTCCTGGACCGGGTCAGCCGCGAGGGCTGTGAGCACCTGCCGCTGCGGGTGGCCGGCGAGGTCCGCGACTTCGAGCCGGCGGGCGCGGTCGAGGAGCGGTTCCTCGTCCAGACCGACCGGTTCACGCACTTCGCGATGGCCGCGGCGGACCTGGCGCTGGAGGACGCCCGCCTCGGCCCGGCCGACACCGGTGACATGCCGTTCTCGGTGGGCGTGGTCACCGCGGCCGGTTCCGGCGGCGGTGAGTTCGGCCAGCGTGAGCTGCAGCGGCTGTGGGGCAAGGGCAGCCGGTTCGTCGGCCCGTACCAGTCGATCGCCTGGTTCTACGCCGCCAGCACCGGCCAGATCTCCATCCGCCGCGGCTTCAAGGGGCCCTGCTCGGTGGTCGCCGCCGACGAGGCAGGCGGTCTGGACGCCCTCGCCCACGCAGCACGGGCCGTGCGGCGCGGCACCGAGGTGATCGTGGCCGGTTCGACCGAGGCGCCGCTGGCGCCGTACTCGATGGTCTGCCAGCTCGGTTACCAGGAGCTGAGCACCGTCGGCGATCCGGCCGAGGCCTACCGGCCGTTCACCGGCCGGGCCTGTGGGTTCGTGCCCGCGGAGGGCGGCGCGATGCTGGTCGTGGAGGAGGTGGCCTCGGCCTGGGAGCGGGGGGTGCCGGTGCGGGCCACTCTCGCCGGGCACGCGGCGACCTTCACCGGCGCCTCACGGTGGGAGGCGTCCCGGGAGGGACTCACCGCGGCGATCCGCGGGGCCCTGGACGAGGCCGGCTGCGCCCCGGAGGAGGTCGACGTGGTCTTCGCCGACGCCCTCGGGGTGCCGGCCGCGGACCGGGCCGAGGCGCTGGCCATCGCCGACGCCCTCGGCGCCCACGGCAGGCGGGTGCCGGTCACGGCGCCGAAGACGGGCACCGGGCGGGGCTACTGCGCGGCGCCCGTGCTGGACACCGCGGCGGCGGTGCTCGCCATGGAGCACGGCCTGGTCCCGCCCACCCCGAACGTCTTCGACGTCTGCCTCGACCTCGACCTCGTGACCGGCCGCGCCCGCGCCGCGGAGCTGCGCACGGCGCTGGTGCTCAGCCGGGGCCTCATGGGGTCGAACTCGGCGCTCGTGCTGCGGCACGGCGCCGCCGACGCCTCGTAGCGAGGTCGCCGGAGCGGAACCCAGCAAGGAGAGAGAGGAACGACATGAGTGCCCAGATCACTGTCGAAGAACTGTCCGAACTCATGAAGAAGGCGGCCGGGATCACCGTCAGCCCGCAGGAGCTGACGGACCGGCGCGACACCGCCTTCGGCGAGTTCGGCATCGACTCGCTCGGCCTGCTCGGCATCGTGGGCGAGCTGGAGAACCGGCACGGCACGCCGATGCCTCCCGACGCGGAGCGCTGCAGGACACCCCGGCAGTTCCTCGACCTCGTCAACAGCACCCTTCTGGCAGGAGCCTGACATGGCCGGACACACGGAGAACGAGATCACCATCGCCGCACCGGTGGACCTGGTGTGGGACATGACCAACGACGTGGCGAACTGGCCGCAGCTGTTCAGCGAGTACGCCTCCGCCGACATCCTGTCCCAGGAGGGGAACAGAACCACCTTCCGGCTGACGATGCACCCCGACGAGAACGGCACCGTGTGGAGCTGGGTCTCGGAGCGGGAGACCGACCGCGCGGCCCTCACCGTCAAGGCCCGCCGGGTGGAGACCGGGCCCTTCGCGCACATGGACATCCGGTGGCGCTACGAGGAGGTTCCGGGCGGCACCCGGATGATCTGGACCCAGGACTTCGCGATGAAGCCTCAGGCGCCGGTCGACGACGACTGGATGACCGACAACATCAACAAGAACTCCAAGGTCCAGATGGCCCTGATCCGTGACCGGATCGAGAAGGCCGCCGCCGAGCAGGGGGCCCAGCCGGGCCTGACCGACTGAAGCCGGACGGAGAGACACCGTGCACCAAGCCCTGATCGTGGCCCGGATGGCCCCCGGATCGGCCGCCGGCATCGCGGAGATCTTCGAGGACTCGGACCGGGGGGAACTGCCGCACCTCGTCGGCGTGGCCCGGCGCAGCCTCTTCCAGTTCGGCGATGTGTACCTGCACCTCGTCGAGTCCGAGCAGGACCCCGGCCCGGCCATCGCCAAGGTGACCGGGCACCCGGAGTTCCGGGGCATCAGCGAGCGGCTGTCGGCGTACGTCAGCGCCTACGACCCTCAGACCTGGCGCTCGCCGAAGGACGCGATGGCGCACCGCTTCTACCTCTGGGAGCGCGATCGCGCCGCCTGACACCGCCGTCCGTCCCCTCGGACGGCCACACCGGCCGCCGGGGGCGCCCCGGGGCGGGGCCCCCGCCCCGGGTGAGGGGTTTAATTGTGCATAGGCGGCCGGCGGAGCCCGCGGCGGGGGGGGATGAGCCGGTTCTGATGAATTCTCG
>NZ_JBEXLP010000106.1:0-23322 GCF_040610035.1 Streptomyces sp. NPDC004542 | reverse complement strand
GAGAGCGCTTCGTTCACACCGAAGAGGTCACTGGTTCGAACCCAGTATCGCCCACACCCGGAACCGCGGCCCGCCTGTGAAACTGCAGGTGGGCCGCGGTCGTATGCTCGCGGCGCCGTCTCCGTACCGCCGCAGGGGAGCCTGCCGTCGGCGGCCTGGCGCCGGGGGCCCGCCGCGGGGCCGACGGCACCGGCCGGGCCGGGCCGGGCCACCCTCCGGCCGGCCGCCGGCCAAGAAAATCCTGTCCGAATCATTGACGCACCCCGAACCCCTCCGTACCTTGTGCCAGCAAGCGCTTACTTGAAACGATTCATGCAACATGCACGAGGCTGCGGGGAGGCCCAACGGTGGGAATCGGCAAGAAGGTTGAGAGGCGTACGATCTTGAAGGCGGCCGGGGTGGGGGCGACAGCGCTCGGGCTGGGGCTGACGACCGGCTGCGGTGGCGAGGACGGCGGTTCCGGAGACGGAACGGTGACCCTCCGTTACGCCTGGTGGGGTGGTGAGCCGCGCACCATAGCCATCAAGAAGACGATCGCTCTCTTCGAGAAGAAGTACCCGAAGATCAAGATCAAGCCTGAATTCACGGACTACGAGGCGTTCTGGGAGAGGTTCCAGACCCAGGCCTCCGGTGGAAATCCGCCGGACGTTTTCCAGAATGCGGTCGGATTCCTGCGCAAGTACGACAAGCGCGGTGTTCTGATGGATCTCAAGACGCAGGCGGACGCGGGGAACTTGAGCCTCAAGAACTTCCGCAACGGCGTCCTGACCGCCGGTCAGGCCGACGGCAAGCAGCTCGGCGTTCCCGTCGGCGCCAACACCATGGCACTCGTCATCGACCTCAAGGCCTTCGAGAAGGCAGGAGTGAAGCCGAAGTTCGGCTGGACCTGGGACGAGTACTTCGAAGCGCTGCAGACGATCCAGGACAAACTGAAGATCGCCGGTGACACCGGCTACTTCGCCATCATGTACCTGTACGACCTGTACCTGCGGCAGAACGGCAAGGCCTTCTTCACCGACAGCGCCCTCGGCTTCACCGAGGACGACCTGACGCAGTGGTGGACGGACGGCTACAAGCGCGTGAAGTCCGGCCTCGTCGCCGATCCGAAGAAGATCGAGCAGGCCAAGCCCAAGTCCGGCCTCTCCGCGGGGCTCGCCGCGTCCGAGTTCACCTGGGACAACTTCTCCATCCGCTACGCGGGCGAGGGTGATTCCGAGTACGGTCTCGCGCCGATCCCCACCACGAACGGCAAGGACACCGGCCAGTACCTCGGCTCGCTGATGCTCAGCGC
The DNA here is from genome assembly GCF_040610035.1 of Streptomyces sp. NPDC004542. Classification (NCBI taxonomy): domain Bacteria; kingdom Bacillati; phylum Actinomycetota; class Actinomycetes; order Kitasatosporales; family Streptomycetaceae; genus Streptomyces; species Streptomyces sp. NPDC004542. Next base: position 22,031 of record NZ_JBEXLP010000106.1, on the reverse strand, counting down.
CTTCGCCGGGACCAAGCACCCCAAGGAAGCCGCCCAGTTCATCGACTTCATGGTCCACGACCCCGAGGTCGGCAAGATCATGGGCTACGACCGCGGCATCCTCGCCACGACCGAGCAGTACGACGCGTTCAAGCCCACCGACGCCAACAACAAGGGCGTCGCGGCGTACGAGGAGGAGGTCGCCAAGGCCGGCGTCCTCGGGAAGATCACCCCGCACCCGTCCGGTGCCGACATCGTCGAGGCGGCGTTCCTGCGGATCGGCGGCGAGGTCGCCCAGGGCAAGACCAAGCCGGCCGACGCCGCCAAGACGCTGTTCAGCGAGGCCAAGGCCGCGTTCGCGGGCTGAGGGGACGTACCGCCATGACGCTCGTCAAGGAAGCGCCCGCCCGCCCGGCCGGGAAGCGGTCCGCCGCTCCCGCGCCCGGGCGGCGCGGACGGCGCCGCGAGAACATCGCCGGCTATCTCTTCATGTCACCGTGGATCGCCGGGTTCCTGCTGCTCACGGCGGGGCCGATGATCGCCTCGCTGTATTACGCGTTCACCAGCTACAACCTGTTCACGCCGCCGAAATGGGTCGGCCTCGACAACTTCACGACGATGTTCCACGACCCGCGCTGGCAGAAGTCGGTGCAGGTCACGCTGAAGTACGTGGTCGTGGCCACACCGCTGAAGCTGCTGCTGGCGCTCGGCGTCGCGCTGCTGCTCGCGCAGAAGCGGCGCGGACAGGCTCTGTACCGGGCCGCGTTCTACCTGCCCTCGCTCATCGGCGCCAGCGTCTCGGTGGGGTTCGTGTGGCGGGCGCTGTTCTCGGACGACGCGATCGTGGACCGTACCCAGAAGATCTTCGGCCTCCACGTGGGCGGCTGGATCGGCAATCCGGACTACGTCATCTACGCCCTGGTCGCCCTCAGCATCTGGCAGTTCGGCGCCCCGATGGTCATCTTCCTGGCCGGCCTCAAGCAGGTGCCGCGGGAGTTGTACGAGGCCGCGGAGGTGGACGGGGCCGGTCCTTTCCGGCGGTTCTGGAACATCACGCTGCCGATGATCTCCCCCGTGCTCTTCTTCAACGTGCTGCTGGAGTCCATCCACGCGTTCCAGGTGTTCGGCTCCGCGTACGTCGTCTCCGACACCCGGTGCGGTCCCGCCGACGCCACGCTCGTCTACACCTGTTACCTCTACCAGAAGGGCTTCAAGGAGGCCCAGATGGGCTTCGCCGCCGCGATGGCCTGGACCCTGGTGGTCGCGGTCGCGCTCGTCACGGCGGTCCTGTTCTGGTCGCAGAAGAAGTGGGTGCACTACGAGGAGGCCGCCAAGTGACCAGTGCCACCAGCCCTGCCGTGCGCACGACGAGCGAGCGGCGGCGCGTCGGATCGTTCGCCTGGCACGTGGGCGCGGTCGCCGTCCTCGCGGTAGTCCTCTACCCCGTGATCTGGGTGGCGGGTGCCGCCTTCAAGCCGAGCAAGGACATCATCGCCAGTCTCGACCTGCTGCCCGCCAAGCCGGTCTGGGCGAACTTCTCCGGGCTCGCCGACGGCATCTCCGGCATCTCCATCAGCAGCTTCTTCGTGAACTCGCTGGCGTACGCCCTCCTCGCCGTGGTCGGTGTGGTGCTGTCCAGCTCGCTGACGGCGTACGCCTTCGCCAAGATCCGGTTCGCGGGCCGGAACCTGCTGTTCACGCTGATGATCGGCACGCTGCTGCTGCCGTACCACGTCCTGCTCATCCCGCAGTACGTGATGTTCCGCAAGCTGGAGCTCGTCGACACGCTGGTGCCGCTCGTGGCAGGCAAGTTCCTGGCCACGGAGGCGTTCTTCGTCTTCCTGATGGTCCAGTTCATGCGCGGGCTGCCCCGCGAGCTGGACGAGGCCGCCCGGCTCGACGGCTGCGGACACCTGAGGACCTACTGGTCCATCGTGCTGCCGCTGAGCCGCCCCGCCATCATCACCAGCGCCATCTTCACCTTCATCAACGCGTGGAACGACTTCATGGGGCCGCTGATCTACCTCAACACTCCCTCGAAGTACACCGTCTCGCTCGGCCTGATGATGTTCCGCGACCAGGAGGGCATCTCCGACTACGGCAGCATGATCGCGATGTCGCTGGTGGCGCTGGTGCCGGTCATCGCCTTCTTCACGGCCTTCCAGCGATACCTGATCGACGGCATGGCGACCTCCGGACTGAAGGGCTGAGGGGGGCGCCATGGCGGAGGCACGCGGCAAGGCACGCAAGGAGTCCCTGTTCGCCGAGCGGTTCGGGGTCTTCGCCGAATCCCTGCTGACCGGGGTGTGGATCGCCGTCGCCTCGCTCGGAGTCGTCACGTACCCGGCCGCCTTCGCGGCCGGGGCCCGCCACCTGCGGCGCCGTACGACCCATCACGGCGGTGGCGGGCGGGAGTTCGCCCGGGACTTCCGGACGGCGCTGCGCGGCGGCTGGGCCGTCGGGCTGGCCGGCTGGGCCGCGGCGGCCCTGGCGTGGGTGGACGTCCAGGCGGTGCGGGCCGGGCTGCCCGGCGGCCCGTTCGTCGGGGCGGTGGGGCTGTTCGCGCTGACCGGCACCGCCGTCGCCGTGCTGCGCGCCGCGGCTGTCTGGGCTCCGGGGGAGACCTGGCGCGCCCTGCTCGCCGCGGCCGGCCGGCGTACGGTCCTCGACCCCGCCGGATCCTTCCTGCTCGTCGGCGGCATCGCGCTCGTGGCCTGTTCCGCCCTGCTCGTCGCACCGCTCGCGGTCCCCGTGCTCGGGGCCGTCGCGGCCGCGGCCGTCGCCGTGGAGGAGCGGTACCGGCACCGCTGACCGGCGGTGTCCCGACCGAGGTCGGTGCCCCGGGCACCGTACCTCTCCCTGTCATGCCCCTGACCATCCGCAGCATCCAGACGTCCCGCACGGAAAGGACAGGTCGAACTCTCATGTCTCCCATCCCCCGCAGATCCCTCCTCAAGGCGGCCGCCGTCGCCGGAGCCGCCGCCCAGTTCAGCTGGGCGCTGGGGGCGAGCGACGCCCAGGCCGCGCCCGCGGCTGCGGCCGGCGACGCGGACCCGGTGACCCTCGACTGGCTGGAGGACGGCGGCCTCGGGGCCGCGCCAGGCTCCACCGTCGGCGTGCCCTGGCCGATGGGCGTCCACCAGGAGGACCAGACCTTCGCGGTCACCGACGCCGACGGCAAGGACGTGCCCGTCCAGTCCTGGCCGCTCGCCCACTGGCCGGACGGCTCCCTCAAGTGGACCGCCCACGCGGTGAGTTCCGGCTCCGGCAAGCTCACCCTCAGGGCCGGTACGCCCCAGGCCCCCGCCAAGAGGATCACCCTGGACACCAGCGGCGGCACCATCGACGTGTCGACCGGCGTCATCACCGCGAAGATCGGCAAGAACGGCTCCACGATCGTCAAGTCCGTCACCCGCGGGTCGACGGAGATCGCGAGGAACGGGCGGCTGGTACTCATCCGCCAGCCCGAGGTCGAGGACGAGGACCAGGGCACGGTCAGGACCGAGCGCTTCGACGGCGCCATCTCGTCGGTCACCGTCGAGCAGGAGGGCCCGGTCCGCGCCGTCGTCCGCGTCGACGGCAAGCACCGCAAGGGCAGCCGCGGCTGGCTGCCCTTCTCCCTGCGCCTCTACTTCTACGCGGGCGCCGACTCCTTCCGCATGGTGCACACCATCACCTACGACGGCACCCTGGAGCCCGGCAAGGCGAGCGGGGACTTCATCCGCGGCCTCGGCGTCCGCTTCTCCGTGCCGATGCGGGACGCCGCCTACGACCGGCACATCCGCATCGGCGGCGAGGGCACGGGCCTGCTGCGCGAGGCCGTCCAGGGCATCACCGGACTGCGCCGCGACCCGGGCGCCGCCGTGCAGGCGGCCCAGTACGAGGGGCAAAAGCTGCCCGACCCGTCCACCTGGGACCAGCGGGTCACCACCCGCCTCCAGTACATCCCGCACTGGGGCGACTACACCCTCTCCCAGCTCTCCGCCGACGGCTTCACCCTGCGCAAGCGCACCAAGAAGGGCTACGGCTGGATAGGCGCCGGCGGCGGCAAGCGTGCCTCCGGGTTCGGGTACGTCGGCGGGGCGAGCGGCGGGCTCTCCTTCGGGCTGCGCGACTTCTGGGAGAAGTTCCCCGCACAGCTCGACATCCGCGACGCCCACACCGACGAGGCCACCGTCACCCTCTGGCTCTGGTCCCCCGAGGCGCAGCCCATGGACCTGCGCTTCTACCACGACGGCATGGGCCAGGACACCTACGCCGAACAGCTCGAGGGCCTCAACATCACCTACGAGGACTACGAGCCGGAGTTCGGCACCCCGTACGGCATCGCCCGCACCTCCGAGCTGCTGTTCTGGGCCAACGACTCCACCCCGAGCGCCGAGACCCTCGCCGGACAGGTCGACGCCGTACGCGTGCTGCCGCAACTGGCCGCCCCGCCCAAGCAGCTCATCAAGGCCAAGGTCTTCGGCCCCGGCCTGTACTCCGAGCCCGACCGCTCCACCGCCGCCAAGGCGAAGATCGAGGACCACCTCGACTTCCTCTTCACCTACTACAAGGACCAGGTGGAGCAGCGCCGCTGGTACGGCTTCTGGGACTACGGCGACATCATGCACACGTACGACTCCGCACGGCACGTGTGGCGCTACGACATCGGCGGCTACGCCTGGGACAACTCCGAACTCTCGCCCGACCTCTGGCTCTGGTACGCCTACCTCAGAAGCGGCCGGTCCGACATCTTCCGCTTCGCCGAGGCGATGACCCGGCACACCGGCGAGGTGGACGTCTACCACCTCGGGCAGTGGGCGGGCCTCGGCACCCGGCACGGTGTGCAGCACTTCGCCGACAGCGCCAAGCAGCAGCGCATCGCCAACACCACCTACCGCCGCTTCTACTACTTCCTCACCGCGGACGAACGGGTCGGCGACCTCATGCACGCCAACGTCGACTCCGACGAGACCTTCCTCGTCCTCGACCCGCAGCGCAAGGTGCGCACCGATCCCTACACGCCCGACCGGCACGCCCTGTCGATCGGCTTCGGCACCGACTGGAGCGGCCTGGTGTCGGCCTGGCTGACCGAGTGGGAGCGCAGGGGCCCCAAGTGGGAGAAGGCCAAGGCGCGCGTGCTGTCGACGATGGAGGGCATCGCCGCCCAGCCCAACGGCTTCGTCCAGGGCAGCGGCCTGTACGACCTCGACACCGGGAAGTTCGCCGTCGCCGCCACCCCGGTGGTCTCGGTCTCCCACCTGTCGGCCGTCTTCGGCCTGAACGAACTGTGCGCCGAGCTCATCCACCTGGTCGACCTGCCGAAGTTCAAGGAGGCCTACCTCGATTACTGCCGTTACTTCAACGCCACCAAGGCCGAGCAGGCGGCCCGCTACGGCACCAACTTCGGCACGCTGCTGCTCTTCCAGGGCCACTCGCGCCTCGACGCGTACGCCGCCGTGCAGACCGGCGACGAGACGCTCGCCCAGCGCGCCTGGACCAAGTTCTACAGCTCCGACGGCTACACCGAGGCCTCGCCGTGGAAGACGGAGCCGCTGAGCGGCCCCGCCACCCTGGTCCCCGGCAGCGAGGCGAGCTGGGTGTCCACCAACGACACCGCGCTCTACGGCCTCGCGGCCATCGAGAACCTGGCCCTGCTCGGCGACAGGATGCCGTCTTAGGGACCGATGGGGCGAGCGCCGTCGCACGGGCGGCGGCGCTCGCCCACCGAGTGTGGTCCGCGGCACGGCGGGCCGCATGCGTACGCGTACTCGGTTTCACCGCTCCCACCAGGGCAGACTTCAGTCCATGGACTGGTCCCACCACCGCTTCCGCAGCCTGTGGCTCCTGCCCGCGCCGCCGGCCGCCGTGTACGGGTCACTGGAGCGGGTCGAGGACTACCCCCGCTGGTGGCCCCAGGTGCGGGCGGTGACCCGGCTCGACGACGCCACCGGCGTCCTCACCGTCCGCTCCGTCCTGCCGTACGACATGACCTTCACCGCGCGCGAGACCCGCCGTGACCCGGCCTCCGGCATGCTCGAGGCCGCCCTGTCCGGCGACATCGAGGGCCGGGCGCGCTGGACCGTGATCCCGCACGGCTCCGGATCCCTGGCCCGCTACGACCAGGTCGTCGACGTGCACAAGCCGCTGCTCAGACGGCTGGCCGTGCCGGGACGGCCCCTCTTCCGCGCCAATCACCGGCTGATGATGCGGGCCGGGCGGAACGGACTGCTGCGGTACCTGGAAGCGGTTTGAAGGAAGCCCGCCCGGACCTGTATTGTTCAACGCGTTCCCGGGCGATTAGCTCAGTGGGAGAGCGCTTCGTTCACACCGAAGAGGTCACTGGTTCGAACCCAGTATCGCCCACCGGGTCAGGGCCGGTCCGCCTGTGCGGACCGGCCTTCGTCATGCCGCCGCCGGCAGGTCCGGACGCAGCGGCCACGCCGGGTCCACCTCCTCCGGAGAGCCGCTGCGCGCGAACCACGCCTGAAGCCCGCGCGCCTGTGCCGCGTGCCAGCCGACCTGCAGGGCGTGCAGCTCGGTCGGTGTCAGCCGCTCCAGCCGGGTCGCGAAGCGGCGCCCCAGGGCACGTACGACCTCCAGCGCCGCCAGTGCGTCGGCCCCCGCGTCGTGCGCGCCGTCCAGCGTCACGCCGTAGTGCGCGCACAGGTCGGTCAGCGTACGGCGGCCCTTGCGGTAGCGGTCCAGGTGCTTGTCCAGCACCCGGGGATCCAGCACCCGCAGCGGCGACGCCTCGAGCCGACGCTCCAGCGAGGACGCGCGATGGCGGCGCAACTCCCGGTCCAGCAGCGTGAGATCGAACGGCGCGTTCATCACCACCAGCGGACGGCCCAGTGCCGCGTGCTCCGCCAGTTCCCCGGCTATCTCGTACATCACCGGCGCCGGCCAGCGGCCGTTGCGCTGCAGATGCTCGTCCGTCAGCCCGTGCACCGCCGTCGCTTGCTCGGGCACCGGGACACCCGGGTTCACCAGCCAGCGCCTGACCCGGGGCCGGGCGCCCGGTGCGTCCTGGACGACGACGGCGGCCGACACGATCCGGTCGGTCTCCACGTCCACGCCCGTCGTCTCCGTGTCGAAGGCGGCCAACGGCCCCTCGTACCAGCACGTCATACGACCACAACTCCTCGTTCACCCACAGCAGCTGACGTTCCGTCTTCTGCCTGTTCGGTGATACCCGGGCTGTTTGCGCCGTACGCCGGAAGGACACAACAGGAGTACGGGTCTTTGCAGTTCAGCGGCCCGCAGCAGGGAAATCCTCGGTCGTGGAAGGCTGTTGGTCATGGCGATAGCGCAGCCCGAGCGGGGCGGGCTGCTGCCCGAGCGCACGGGTCCCCTCCGCGGCACGCTCGCCACCACCGCCTGCATGGAGACACTGCAGGTCGGTTATCTGCACGCGGTCGCCGCGGCGGCGGGCTGCTCGCTGTCCCAGCCGTTCCCGGACAACGGCATCGACTGGCACGTCAGCCACAGCGCACCCGGGCACACCGTCGACGACGAGGTGACCATCAAGGTCCAGCTGAAGTGCACCTACCAGATCGCCCCCGGCCCCCCGGGCCGCTTCTTCTCCTTCACGCTCGACAACGACCACCTGCGCAAGCTCGCCCGCACACCCGTCTCGGTGCACAAGATCCTCGTCGTGATGCTCGTGCCGAGGTCCCAGGACGACTGGCTGCGCGCCGGCCACGACCGGCTCGACCTCAGGCACTGCTGCTACTGGGTCAACCTCGCCGGCCACCCCGTCACCGGACGGCACCGGACCACCGTGCGGATACCGACCTCACGCATCTTCGACGACCGGGCCCTGTGCGAGATCATGACGCGGGTCGGGACGGGAGGCAGGCCGTGACGCACCGCCCCCTCGACGAACCCCTGCGGCAGGTCGGGCCGTATCCCGCCGGTCCCCCCGACCCCGCCGACGTCGACCCGGCGGTCCTCAGTGCCCTGCTGCACCGGCACGGCTGGCAGCGGCGTGGCGGAGCCGCCGGACGCTACGGCCGCTGGACCCCGCCGGGCCCGGGCGCGGGCGGCACCAGCCTGCTCGTGCCCGAGAGCCGCGCCTTCCCCGACAGCGACGACCTGCTCGGCGAGGCGCTCCTCGCCCTCGCCCGCAGCGGCACGCCCTCCGCCCGCGAGGTGCTCGTCTCCCTCGCCGTGCCCAGCGACGAGATCCACTGGTGGCGGGACGTGCCGAGCGGCTCCGTGGGCGCCGCCCCCTGGACCGTCGAGGAGCAGCTGCGCACCGCCGCCCGCCAGACCCTCCTCGCGGCCGCGCTCGCCACACGCGCGCGGGCCGGCTACCACGGCGCCCGCCACCGCCGGCCGGCCGCCGCGCTGCTGGAGCACGTCCTCGTCGGCCCGGCCGTCTCGGGCCGCGCCCTCACCGCCTTCGTCCCCGTGAGCACCGCACGCCCCCTCGCGGTACGGCTCCACCAGGCCCTGTACGCCGCGCGTGAGGCGATCGACCACCAGCGGGCCACCGGCGGCACGGACGCCTACGACGGCGCCGTCGCGGCGGGCGTCAGCCGCGAGCTGACCGAGGCCCTCATCGCCCTCGTGCGCGGCACGGAGGGCGCCCGGATCGCCGTCGAGTGGGCGCCGGCCGCCGGTGTCCCCGACGGCTGCGCGGCCCCGGCGGAACCCGTCGAGTTCTCGCCCGGTGACCTGCCCGCGCTGCGCGAGGCCGGAGCCCGCTATCTGCGCCGGGAACCCGCGGTGCCGGTGCAGATCACCGGGGCGGTGGTACGGATGCGCAGGCCCGGTCCGCGCGGTGCGGGCACCGTACGGCTGCGGGTGATCGCCGGCGCCGAGGTGCCCCACGTCCGCGTCGCCCTGGGCGAGGAGGACTACCGGATCGCCGGGCACGCCCACCTCGTGGGACTGCCGGTGCGGGTGCGGGGGCGGCTGGAGAGCCGGGGCGGCTTCCGCAGGCTCACCGGGGCCTGCGGGGTCGTACCGGTACGGGTGGACGACGCCGAGCGGGACCGGCTGCTGAAGTCGTTGCAGGAGAACCTCGACTTCTTCGAGGAGGGGGGCGGGGCGGAGGACTGAGGACGATGACCGTTTCGCGGTCGGCGGCCCGGGGTCGGTACGATCGCACCCATGCGCGCGCTCCTGGTATGGCGCCGCGATCCATCTTCAGTCAGGAGAGACCGGTGTCAGACGTCCGTGTGATCATCCAACGCGATTCCGAGCGGGAAGAACGTGTGGTGACGACGGGCACTACGGCCGCCGAGCTCTTCGCCGGCGAGCGCTCGGTCATCGCCGCGCGCGTCGGGGGCGAGCTGCGGGACCTCACCTACGAGCTCCGGGACGGCGAGACCGTCGAGGGCGTCGAGATCTCCTCCGAGGACGGCCTGAACATCCTGCGCCACTCCACCGCGCACGTCATGGCGCAGGCGGTGCAGGAGCTGTTCCCCGAGGCCAAGCTGGGCATCGGCCCGCCGGTCAGGGACGGCTTCTACTACGACTTCGACGTCGAGAAGCCGTTCACGCCCGAGGATCTCAAGGCCATCGAGAAGAAGATGCAGGAGATCCAGAAGCGGGGACAGCGGTTCGCCCGCCGAGTCGTCACCGACGAGGCCGCCCGCGCGGAACTCGCCGACGAGCCGTACAAGCTGGAGCTGATCGGCCTCAAGGGGTCCGCCTCCGCCGACGACGGCGCGGACGTCGAGGTCGGCGCCGGCGAACTGACGATCTACGACAACCTGGACGCCAAGACCGGCGAGCTGTGCTGGAAGGACCTCTGCCGCGGTCCCCACCTGCCCACCACCCGGAACATCCCGGCATTCAAGCTGATGCGCAACGCGGCCGCCTACTGGCGCGGCAGCGAGAAGAACCCGATGCTCCAGCGCATCTACGGCACCGCCTGGCCCTCCAAGGAAGAGCTCAAGGCCCACCTCGACTTCCTCGCCGAGGCGGAGAAGCGCGACCACCGCAAGCTCGGCAGCGAGCTCGACCTCTTCTCCATCCCCGAGCAGATCGGCTCCGGCCTCGCCGTCTTCCACCCCAAGGGCGGCATCGTCCGCCGCGTGATGGAGGACTACTCGCGCCGCCGTCACGAGGAGGAGGGCTACGAGTTCGTCTACACCCCGCACGCGACGAAGGGGAAGCTCTTCGAGACGTCCGGGCACCTGGACTGGTACGCCGACGGCATGTACCCGCCCATGCAGCTCGACGAGGGCGTGGACTACTACCTCAAGCCCATGAACTGCCCGATGCACAACCTGATCTTCGACGCGCGTGGCCGCTCCTACCGCGAACTGCCGCTGCGCCTCTTCGAGTTCGGGACCGTGTACCGGTACGAGAAGTCGGGCGTCGTGCACGGCCTCACCCGCGCCCGGGGCTTCACCCAGGACGACGCGCACATCTACTGCACCCGCGAGCAGATGTCGGAGGAGCTCGACAAGACGCTCACCTTCGTCCTCGGCCTGCTGCGCGACTACGGTCTGACCGACTTCTACCTGGAGCTGTCGACCAAGGACCCGGAGAAGTTCGTCGGCTCCGACGAGGTCTGGGAGGAGGCCACGGAGACCCTCCGCCAGGTCGCCGAGAAGCAGGGCCTGCCCCTGGTCCCGGACCCGGGTGGCGCTGCCTTCTACGGCCCGAAGATCTCCGTCCAGACCAAGGACGCGATCGGCCGTACCTGGCAGATGTCGACCATCCAGCTCGACTTCAACCTGCCCGAGCGCTTCGACCTGGAGTACACCGGTCCGGACGGCTCCAAGCAGCGCCCGGTGATGATCCACCGCGCCCTCTTCGGCTCGATCGAGCGGTTCTTCGCCGTGCTGCTCGAGCACTACGCGGGCGCCTTCCCGGCGTGGCTGGCCCCGGTCCAGGCGGTCGGCATCCCGATCGGGGACGCGCACGTGGAGTACCTGGAGAAATTCGCCGCCGCGGCCAAGAAGCGGGGGCTGCGGGTCGAGGTGGACTCCTCCTCGGACCGCATGCAGAAGAAGATCAGGACTGCCCAGAAGCAGAAGGTGCCGTTCATGATCCTCGTCGGTGACGAAGACATGAACGCGGGTACGGTGTCGTTCCGCTACCGCGACGGATCGCAGGAGAACGGCATCCCGCGTGACGAAGCGCTGGCGAAGCTCGTCGACGTGGTCGAGCGCCGCGTGCAGGTGTGATCGCTCCCCGCTCACGCGGGGGTGCGGGGCCCCGGGTTTCCCGGGGCCCCGCCCTGCTCTCCGGCGGGACGCCATATGCTGCCTTGCATGACGAGTGAGCCGGAACAGCAGATCGGAGTGGGGACGCAGGACGCGTTCCAGCGCCTGTGGACGCCCCACCGGATGGCCTACATCCAGGGCGAGAACAAGCCGAGCGGCCCGGGCGCCGACGACGGCTGCCCCTTCTGCTCGATCCCGGCCAAGTCCGACGAGGACGGGCTGGTCGTCCGGCGCGGCGAGCACGTGTACGCGGTGCTCAACCTCTACCCGTACAACGGCGGTCACCTGATGACCGTGCCCTACCGCCACGTCGCGGACTACACCGAACTGACCGCTGCGGAGACCGCCGAACTGGCCGAGCTGACCAAGCAGGCGATGACGGCCCTGCGCACCGCCTCCGGCGCCCACGGATTCAACATCGGCATGAACCAGGGCACCGTGGCGGGCGCCGGTATCGCCGCCCACCTCCACCAGCACATCGTGCCCCGCTGGGGCGGCGACACGAACTTCATGCCGGTGGTCGGCCACACCAAGGTGCTGCCCCAACTGCTGGCGGACACCCGCAAGATGCTGGCGGAGGCCTGGCCGACGGCATCCGCGTGAGGTGACGCACCGGGGGCCGGGGGGTCTGTCGCCCCCCGGCCTACGCGTCGTAGAGATCGGCCTTCTTGGGGCTCGGGTCCTGCACCTGACCGCTGAGGAACGCCGACCGCGCGCCGAACTTCTCCACGTCCACACCGTTCTCCCGCAGCACCCGGATCGCCGCCGAGTGCACCACCCGCAGCACCGGCGTGGCGGCGCGCAGCGCGTCGTCGGCCATGAACCGGTGGCGCCACGGCTTGTCCGCCCAGACGTGCCGCAGTCCGAACGGCTCGGGCAGCCCGAGCGTGCCGCCGAGCCAGTTCAGCAGCGGCGGGTACCAGGTCAGCGGGGCCCGCGCGGCCAGTCGTACCACCTCGTCGGTGCCGACCAGGGGCAGCTTGATCGTGCGGGACTCCCACGGCTTGAAGGACTTGGCGACCGACCTCGTCGGCGCCTCCGGCTTCGAGGTGAACAGCGAGTGCACCGGTCCCAGCGCGTGCCCGGTCACCTCGATCCGCAGCGTCTCGTGCAGCACGGTCACGGTGATCAGCATGGTGATGATCAACTGGCCGTCCCACAACGTCCACTGCACCCCGAGGTAGTGCCGGTCGCCGCTGCCGAACTGCTGCTTGTTGCAGATGTCCTGTATGGCGTGCGACTTGACCTGGTACGCCTCGACGTCGGTGCCCTCCGGCCGGGAGACCGCCTTGGCGTTCTCGCCGGTCGGCGTGACGATCCAGTGCCGGATCGAGGGCTTGGGGAAGCCGCCGGTGTTGAGCGGGCCGCGCTCCAGCATGCGCAGCTGGTCGTGGATCGCGCGGATGACGTCCCAGCTGCGGAAGGGGTGGATCTCCCGGGTCGCGTCGGCCGGCACCAGGTCCTCGGCGAGCTGCCAGGCGCCCCAGCGGGTCCCCATGCCGAGTATGCCCTTGGGCCCGGCGTAGAAGACGGAGTTGGACTGCTGCTCGGCGCTCAGCTTGGCCAGGGACTGGCGCAGCTGCTCCGCGGCGGTCTGGGCGGGGCTGCTGGGCACCGACTCGGGGATCTTGGCGCCGACGCTGCTGCCGGCGAGCAGACCGGCCCAGCGCGCGCGCAGGTCATGTGCGGTGCGCTCGCAGATGCGCTTGGCCCAGAACCAGCCCAGCACGGGAGCGACCGCGGCCGCGCGCGCGTACCAGCCCCAGAAGCCGTGGAACGGCATGCGCACCAGGAACAGCGCCGTGAGCGCGCCGACGGCGACGAGCAGGGTGGTGCCGAGGGCGCCGGCCCGCCGGTTGTTGAGCTTGGCGATGGTGGAGCGGATCTGGAAGACGAGCAGCCACACCAGGAGCCCGGGCAGGAAGAGCAGGCCGCACACCACCATGACGGCGCTCAGCCGGTTGTCGCGGTCCCGGCGGATGGCGTTGGCCGCGAGGCAGTGCTCGACGACGACCTGGGGATCCATCCCGAAGGCCTGGATGAGCGCGTTGCGGCCGGGGGCGAGCATGCGGTCGACCACGGCCCGCGAGAACGCCTCGCCGAGATTGGGCCTCAACAGGGAGATCCTGCCGCCCTTGACGGTCGACTCGTGCCATTCGTTGTTGGCCTTGAGTATCTCCGTGACGTCGCTGTCCCGGTAGGCCGCCGAGGCCAGCGCGAAGGTCGCCGCCTGGCTCTCGTTCCCCGAGATGGGCACCTGTGGCCCGTCCCATTCCGTTCCCACCGACATTCCCGCCCCCGATCGCCGCGGCCCCGCTCCTGCGGCCTTCCCGACTTCCGCGCTCCGCACACCTGTTGATCAGGACACCTGGTGATCAGGACCAGGCGTGTTGATCACGCGATCAGAGTATCCGCCGGCTCCGACATTCGTCGGCGGACGGCCGAAGCCGCCCGCCGACGGGTGAACGGCACCCGCCTACGAGCCGTCCCCGGCCTCCTCGCGGATGCGTTCGGCGATCTGCGGCGGCATCGGCTCGTGCCGGGCGTACGCCCGGCTGAAGCGGGCGGTGCCGTGCGACAGGGACCGCAGGTCGACCGCGTACCGGCCGATCTCGATCTCCGGCACCTCGGCCCGTACGAGGGTGCGTCCGGTGCCCACCTGTTCGGTGCCCACCACCCGGCCGCGCCGCCCGGACAGATCGCTCATCACGGCGCCCACGTAGTCGTCGCCTACGAGCACGGTGACCTCGCAGACCGGCTCCAGCAGATGGATCCTCGCCTCGGCGGCGGCCTCGCGCAGCGCCAGCGCACCCGCCGTCTGGAAGGCGGCGTCGGAGGAGTCCACCGAGTGCGCCTTGCCGTCGACCAGCGTGACCCGCACGTCGATGAGCGGGTACCCGGCGGCGACGCCCTTGGCGGCCTGGGCCCGTACGCCCTTCTCGACCGACGGGATGAACTGCCGCGGCACGGCACCGCCGACCACCTTGTCCACGAACTCGATGCCCGAGCCGCCGGGCAGCGGCTCCACCTCGATCTCGCAGATGGCGAACTGCCCGTGCCCGCCGGACTGCTTCACGTGCCGCCCCCGCCCGGCGGCCCTGTCGGCGAAGGTCTCCCGCAGGGAGACCCGGTGCGGTACGACGTCGACCTGGACGCCGTACCGGCTGCGCAGCCGCTCCAGGGCGACGTCCGCGTGGGCCTCGCCCAGGCACCACAGCACCACCTGGTGGGTGTCCTGGTTCTGTTCCAGGCGCATGGTCGGGTCCTCGGCGACCAGCCGGGACAGGCCCTGGCTGAGCTTGTCCTCGTCCGCCTTGCTGTGCGCCTGGATGGCGAGCGGGAGCAGCGGGTCCGGCATCTCCCACGGTTCCATCAGCAGCGGGTCGTCCTTGGCGGACAGCGTGTCGCCGGTCTCGGCGCGGCTGAGCTTGGCCACGGACGCGAGGTCGCCCGCGACGACGTGACTGACCGGGCGCTGCTGTTTGCCGAACGGCGTGGACAGGGCGCCGATGCGCTCGTCGACGTCATGATCCTCGTGGCCGCGGTCGGCCAGCCCGTGCCCGGAGACGTGCACCGTCTCGTCGGGGCGGAGCGTGCCGGAGAAGACGCGGACCAGGGAGACCCGGCCCACGTACGGGTCGGACGAGGTCTTGACCACCTCGGCGACCAGCGGTCCGGCGGGGTCGCACGCCTTCAGCGCGCGCGGCTCGCCGCCGGGCGTGGTGACCCGGGGCTGCTCGCGTTCCAGCGGGGTCGGGAAGCCGCCGGTGATCAGCTCGAGGAGCTCCACCGTGCCGAGGCCCTGCCGGGCGCCGTCGGCGGCGGGGGCGGCGGCCAGGACGGGGAAGAAGACCCCGCGGGCGACGGCCCGCTCCAGGTCCTCGATCAGCGTCTTGACGTCGACCTGCTCACCGCCGAGATAGCGGTCCATGAGGGTCTCGTCCTCGCTCTCGGAGATGATCCCCTCGATGAGCCGGTTGCGGGCCTCCTCGATCCGCGGCAGCTGGTCCTCGCCCGGCTCGGACTCCTTGCGCTCCCCGGAGGAGTAGTCGAACAGCTTCTGCGACAGCAGCCCGGTCAGCCCCGTCACGGGCGCGTGCCCGTCGGGGCCTTCCGGGCCGTGCAGCGGCAGGTACAGCGGGAGCACGGCGTCCGGGTCGTCGGCGCCGAACGCCTCCGCGCAGACCCGGGTCGTCTCCGAGAAATCCGCGCGTGCCGCCTCCAGATGGGTGATGACGATGGCGCGCGGCATACCGACGGCCGCGCACTCCTCCCACACCATCCGGGTCGAGCCGTCCACCCCGTCCGAGGCCGAGACGACGAAGAGGGCCGCGTCCGCCGCGCGCAGACCGGCCCTGAGCTCCCCGACGAAGTCGGCGTATCCGGGGGTGTCGAGCAGGTTGATCTTGAACCCGTCCCATTCGACGGGCACCAGGGAGAGCTGTACCGAGCGTTGCTGCCGGTGCTCGATCTCGTCGTAGTCGGAGACGGAGCCGCCCTCCTCCACGCGGCCCGCCCGGTTCACCGCTCCCGCCGTCAGGGCGAGAGCCTCCACCAGGGTCGTCTTGCCCGCACCGCAGTGGCCGACCAACACCACATTCCGTACGGACGCGGGGTGGTCGGCCGCCGTAGCCCTGCCGGCGGCCCCGGGGTGTGTGTGCGCCTTGTCGCCCATAACCTTGCCTCCCGTGCACGGTGAGGTCACTGTGGGCGCGGACACGCGGCACCGCGTGCACTGGCGGCTCCGGCGACGCCCGCGGTCCTTCGAGCTTTCCACTCCCGTCACGCTGCGTCCATACGGGGAACCCGGCAGGGATACCGTTCGCGTCACGGAGCGGCCGCGGGCCGCGCGCCCGATCCGGCCGGCGGGTGCGGGCGCCCGGCCGTCACCCACGCGCGCGCGTGGCTACGATGGGCCAGCCGGAGGCCAGCAGGGGCCGCGGCGACACCGACCGTCGGGAAGGCCATGCTGAACAAGTACGCGCGTGCATTCTTCACGCGTGTCCTCACACCGTTCGCCGCGTTTCTCATCCGGCGGGGGGTCAGCCCCGACACGGTCACACTGATCGGCACCGCCGGAGTGGTCGCGGGCGCGCTGGTCTTCTATCCCCGGGGCGAGTTCTTCTGGGGCACGGTCGTGATCACCCTGTTCGTCTTCTCCGACCTGGTCGACGGCAACATGGCCCGCCAGCTGGGCCGCTCCAGCCGCTGGGGTGCCTTCCTGGACTCCACGCTGGACCGGGTCGCCGACGGTGCGATCTTCGGTGGCTTCGCGCTGTGGTACGCGGGCCGGGGCGACGACAACGTGCTGTGCGCGGTGTCCATCTTCTGCCTGGCCAGCGGTCAGGTCGTGTCGTACACCAAGGCCCGCGGCGAGTCGATCGGGCTGCCGGTCGCCGTCAACGGGCTCGTGGAGCGCGCCGAGCGGCTGGTGGTCTCGCTGGTGGCGGCCGGTCTCGCGGGCCTGCACGAGTTCGGCGTCCCGGGCATCCAGTACCTGCTGCCCGTGGCCCTGTGGATCGTCGCGGTCGGCAGCCTCGTCACGCTGATCCAGCGGGTCGTCACGGTCCGCCGGGAGTCCGCCGAGGCGGAGGCTGCTCAGGCCGGGCCGGACGACGCGAACGCCTCCCAGGGGAGCGGGGCGGCGCAGTGAGCGCCGGGGAACGGCTGACCGACGCGCTGTACGGGCTCGGCTGGGGCGCCGTCAAGAGGCTCCCCGAGCCGGCCGCGGTACGGCTCGGCCGCGCCATCGCCGACCTCGCCTGGAAACAGCGCGGCAAGGGCGTGCAGCGGCTGGAGAGCAACTACGCGCGCGTGGTGCCCGACGCGACCCCGGAGCGCCTGGCCGAGCTGTCCCGGGCGGGCATGCGCTCGTACCTGCGCTACTGGATGGAGTCCTTCCGGCTGCCCGCCTGGAGCCCCGAGCGGGTCAGGGCCGGCTTCGAACCCAAGGACCTGCACTTCCTGACCGACGGCCTCGCCGCCGGGAGGGGCGTCGTCCTCGCGCTGCCCCACCTGGCCAACTGGGACCTGGCCGGGGCCTGGGTCACCACCGGGCTGGAGATCCCGTTCACCACGGTCGCCGAGCGCCTGAAGCCCGAGAGCCTGTACGACCGGTTCGTCGCCTACCGCGAGGGACTCGGCATGGAGGTCCTGCCGCACAGCGGCGGCTCCGCGTTCGGCACGCTGGCCCGGCGGCTGCGCGACGGCGGCCTGGTGTGCCTGGTCGCCGACCGTGACCTGTCCGCCTCCGGCGTGGAGGTGACGTTCTTCGGCGAGACCGCGCGGATGCCCGCCGGCCCCGCCCTCCTCGCCCAGCAGACCGGGGCGCTGCTGCTGCCCGTCACACTGTGGTACGACGACTCGCCCGTCATGCGGGGCCGTGTCCACGCCCCGATCGAGGTGCCCGAGTCAGGCACGCGGACCGAGAGGACGTCTGTCATGACACAGGCGCTGGCCGACGCCTTCGCCACGGGGATCGCCGAGCATCCGGAGGACTGGCACATGCTGCAGCGGCTGTGGCTGGGGGATCTCGATCCCGCGCGTTGTCCCGCCGGAGGGGCCGCGTGAGGATCGGCATCGTCTGCCCGTACTCCTGGGACGTGCCGGGCGGCGTCCAGTTCCACATCCGCGACCTGGCCGAGTACTTCATCCGGCTCGGCCACGAGGTCTCCGTGCTCGCCCCCGCCGACGACGACACCCCGCTCCCGGCGTACGTCGTCTCGGCCGGCCGCGCGGTGCCGGTGCCGTACAACGGTTCGGTGGCCCGGCTGAACTTCGGCTTCCTCTCCGCGGCCCGCGTACGGCGCTGGCTGCACGACGGCGCGTTCGACGTGATCCACATCCACGAGCCGACGTCGCCGTCGCTGGGCCTGCTGGCCTGCTGGGCGGCGTCCGGCCCGATCGTGGCCACCTTCCACACCTCCAACCCGCGCTCTCGCGCGATGATCGCCGCGTACTCGATCCTGCAGGCCGCCCTGGAGAAGATCAGCGCGCGGATCGCGGTCAGCGAGTACGCCCGCCGCACGCTGGTCGAGCACCTCGGCGGGGACGCCGTGGTGATCCCCAACGGCGTCGACGTGGACTTCTTCGCCGAGGCCGAGCCCAACCCCGACTGGCAGGGGGAGACCATCGGCTTCATCGGCCGCATCGACGAGCCCCGCAAGGGCCTGCCGGTGCTGATGAAGGCCCTGCCGAAGATCCTCGCCGCACGGCCGCAGACCCGGCTGCTGGTGGCCGGCCGCGGGGACGAGGAGGACGCCGTGGCATCGCTGCCGGCACAGCTGCGCTCCCGCGTGGAGTTCCTCGGCATGATCAGCGACGAGGACAAGGCGCGCTTCCTGCGCAGTGTCGACCTGTACGTCGCGCCCAACACCGGCGGCGAGAGCTTCGGCATCGTCCTCGTCGAGGCCATGTCGGCGGGCGCGCCCGTCCTCGCCTCCGACCTGGACGCCTTCGCCCAGGTCCTCGACCAGGGCGCGGCCGGCGAACTGTTCGCCAACGAGGACGCCGACGCCCTGGCCGAGGCGGCCGTACGACTCCTCCAGGACCCGAAGCGCCGAGCCGAGCTGCGCGAACGCGGCAGCGCCCATGTGCGGCGCTTCGACTGGTCCACGGTGGGCGCCGACATCATGTCCGTGTACGAGACGGTGACGGCGGGCGCGGCGGCCGTGGCCGCGGACGAACGGACAACGGGTCTGCGGGCCCGGCTGGGCCTGGCACGGGACTGAGACAGGTTCTTCAGCCGGCGCCCCCGACCGGCGAGCCCCGGCCACGCCCGGCCCGCCCGACACCCCGCTGAACCCGGCGGAGCGCCCCGGTAGCCTTGCCGCCCGTGACCGCAACCCTCATCTGGATCCTCGTCGCGCTCGTCGCGATCGGCCTGTACCTGAGCTGGACGGCGGGCCGGCTGGACCGGCTGCACGCGCGCATCGACGCGGCGCGCGCCGCGCTCGACGCCCAGCTGCTCCGCCGGGCCTCCGTGGCCCAGGAGCTGGCCACCTCCGGGGTGCTGGACCCTGCCGCCTCGATCGTGCTCTACGAGGCCGCGCACGCCGCCCGGCAGGCCGAGGAGGAGCAGCGGGAGGTGGCCGAGAGCGAGCTGAGCCAGGCGCTGCGGGCGGTGTTCGCGGAGCCGCAGCAGGTCGAGGCCGTCCGGGAGGCGCCGGGGGGAGAGGAGGCGGCGCGGGAACTCGCCGAGGCCGTGCGCCGGGTGCCGATGGCCCGCCGCTTCCACAACGACGCTGTCGGGGCGGCCCGCAGACTGCGGGAGCACCGCAAGGTCCGCTGGTTCCGGCTGGCCGGCCACGCACCGTTCCCGCTGGCCGTCGAGATGGACGACGAGCCCCCGGCGGCCCTGGTGGAGAGGGTCTCCTGACCGTAGGGGAGCCAAAAGGATCCACCCGCTCGCCATTGGCTCTTGCTGTGGCCTGGTCCACTCCCGTTTCCTCTGGGAAGCAGTAATCGTCTTCCCTTCAGTGAGGTCACTCGTGTCCACCATCGAGAACCAGGCTCCCGAGACCGGCACCGCCCGTGTGAAGCGCGGTATGGCCGAGCAGCTCAAGGGCGGCGTGATCATGGACGTCGTCACGCCGGAGCAGGCGAAGATCGCCGAGGACGCGGGCGCCGTGGCCGTCATGGCCCTGGAGCGGGTCCCGGCCGACATCCGCAAGGACGGCGGCGTGGCCCGCATGTCGGACCCGGACATGATCGAGGGCATCATCGAAGCCGTCTCGATCCCGGTCATGGCCAAGTCCCGCATCGGCCACTTCGTCGAGGCCCAGGTGCTGCAGTCGCTCGGTGTGGACTACATCGACGAGTCCGAGGTCCTCACCCCGGCCGACGAGGTCAACCACTCCGACAAGTGGGCCTTCACCACCCCCTTCGTCTGCGGTGCCACCAACCTGGGTGAGGCCCTGCGCCGCATCGCCGAGGGCGCCGCCATGATCCGCTCCAAGGGCGAGGCCGGCACCGGCAACGTCGTGGAGGCCGTCCGCCACCTGCGCCAGATCAAGAACGAGATCGCCAAGCTGCGCGGCTTCGACAACCACGAGCTGTACGCCGCCGCCAAGGAGCTGCGCGCCCCGTACGAGCTGGTCAAGGAGGTCGCCGAGCTCGGCAAGCTCCCCGTGGTGCTGTTCTCCGCCGGTGGCGTGGCCACCCCTGCCGACGCCGCGCTGATGCGCCAGCTCGGCGCCGAGGGCGTCTTCGTCGGCTCCGGCATCTTCAAGTCCGGCGACCCGGCCAAGCGCGCCGCCGCCATCGTCAAGGCCACCACCTTCTACGACGACCCGAAGATCATCGCGGACGCGTCCCGCAACCTCGGCGAGGCCATGGTCGGCATCAACTGCGACACCCTCCCCGAGACCGAGCGCTACGCCAACCGCGGCTGGTGATCCACCTCCCTAGGGACTGCACCTACATGACCGACACACCCGTCATAGGCGTCCTGGCCCTCCAGGGCGACGTACGGGAGCACCTCATCGCCCTGGCCGCGGCCGACGCCGTGGCCAGGCCGGTGCGGCGCCCCGAAGAGCTCGCCGAGGTCGACGGCCTCGTCCTCCCCGGCGGCGAGTCCACCACCATCTCCAAGCTGGCCATCCTCTTCGGGGTGATGGACCCCCTCCGCGCGCGTGTGCGGGGCGGCATGCCCGTCTACGGCACCTGCGCGGGCATGATCCTGCTCGCCGACAAGATCCTCGACCCGCGCTCGGGCCAGGAGACGGTCGGCGGCATCGACATGATCGTGCGCCGCAACGCCTTCGGACGGCAGAACGAGTCCTTCGAGGCGGCGGTCGAGGTCAAGGGTGTCGGGGGCGATCCCGTGGAGGGCGTCTTCATCCGCGCCCCCTGGGTGGAGTCCGTCGGCGCCGGGGCCGAGGTGCTCGCCGAGCACGACGGTCACATCGTCGCGGTCCGCCAGGGCAACGCGCTCGCCACGTCGTTCCACCCGGAGCTGACGGGCGACCACCGTGTGCACGCGCTGTTCGTCGACATGGTGCGCGCGAACCGCACGCCGGAGTCCTTGTAGGATCTCAGGGGTTCGTACGTAGATGGGTTACGCGAAGGAGACAGGCAGATGTCCGGCCACTCTAAATGGGCCACGACGAAGCACAAGAAGGCCGTGATCGACGCCAAGCGCGGCAAGCTCTTCGCGAAGCTCATCAAGAACATCGAGGTCGCGGCGCGGATGGGCGGCGTCGACCTCGAGGGCAACCCGACCCTCTACGACGCCGTCCAGAAGGCCAAGAAGCAGTCGGTGCCCAACAAGAACATCGACTCCGCCATCAAGCGCGGTGGCGGTCTCGAGGCCGGCGGCGCCGACTACGAGACGATCATGTACGAGGGCTACGGCCCGAACGGCGTGGCCGTGCTCATCGAGTGCCTCACGGACAACCGCAACCGCGCCGCCTCCGAGGTCCGCGTCGCCATGACCCGCAACGGCGGCTCCATGGCCGACCCGGGCTCGGTGTCGTACCTGTTCAACCGCAAGGGCGTCGTCATCGTCCCCAAGGGCGAGCTGACCGAGGACGACGTGCTCGGCGCCGTCCTGGACGCGGGCGCCGAGGAGGTCAACGACCTCGGTGAGAACTTCGAGGTGATCAGCGAGGCCACCGACCTGGTCGCGGTCCGCACCGCACTCCAGGACGCCGGCATCGACTACGACTCCGCAGAGGCCAACTTCGTCCCGACCATGCAGGTCGAGCTGGACGAGGAGGGCGCCAAGAAGATCTTCAAGCTGATCGACGCCCTCGAGGACAGCGACGACGTGCAGAACGTCTTCGCCAACTTCGACGTCAGCGACGAGGTCATGGAGAAGGTCGACGCCTGACGCTGCCGCGGGCTGAGCGGATTCGGCGGGCTGGTGGGACACGTCCCACC